>JAIOTF010000045.1 GCA_021107195.1 Anaerolineaceae bacterium
GGAGAGGCTTTTGTTTTCGGTGATGATGCACGCACCACGAGGGCCGGCGAGGGTTTTATGGGTTGTAAAAGTAATCACATGCGCATAGCCAACAGGGGAAGGAATGACCTTGGCTGCCACCATGCCTGCAATATGAGAGATATCTGCCATAAAGTATGCGCCAATGGAATCGGCAATTTCCCTGAAGCGTTTCCAGTCGGGCACCCAGGGATAAGAGGAATAACCAGCGACAATGATTTTTGGTTTGTATTCCTGGGCGATGGCCTGGATAGCATCGTAATCCAATTGCTCGGTTTCCGGATCGACCTTGTAGTGAACGGCGTTATACAATTTTCCAGACCGGTTGACGGATGAACCGTGGGTTAAGTGCCCGCCATGCAAGAGGCTCATCCCAAGGATGGTGTCGCCTGGCTGGATCAGGGCGTGGTACACAGCGTTGTTTGCAGGAGCACCGGAGAGGGCCTGGACATTCACATATAATTGATCGGCAGGAACCTCGTTGGTGGCAAAAGTTTCTGCACAACGGCGGCGTGCCAGCGATTCCACGATATCAGCATACTCAACACCTTTGTAGTAGCGCGGGTCGCTATAGCGGCGGATATATGCCAGCCGGGCCGGATAATCAAGGATTTCATCTTCGTCCATCCAGCGCATTGCTTCACCAGGGTACCCTTCTGCATACAGGTTTTGAAATGCAGAGCCCAGAGCCTCCCGTACCGCCAGGGGAGCAGAACTTTCGCTTGGGATCAGGATTAATCGTCTGTATTGTCTTTCGGCTTCCAACTGGGTCAATTCATATAATTTTGGGTCAATTTCGGAGAGGGAACCATGGAAAAGGTGATCGTGCATATTACACTCCTGTACTAAATTAAATAACCGGGATGAACGCTTGGCCATCCCGGGACTTTCGCCAACTTATGCAGGCGTATTTGATAAGGTTATGATAGATGCAAACAATCCTGGAAATTCTTGTTTCCAGCAATGTGATGGAGACAGCGAATGCGTTGTTTATTTCTACGTTTGTCTTTTTGAGCACCTTATTATTGTAGCTTGTGTATGGGTCAGGGTCAAGATGTTTAAGGAGAAATTGTAACTTTATCTGAAAAGAGGATTCGGATTGGGTGAAGATAGGACTATAATACCTGGTGTTAGTTTTCCAGTTGTATTTACAATCTATATTGAAGGCGAGATGAATTCCATGATTGATCCACGCATTGAAAAGTTGGCTGAATTGTTAGTGGAGTATTCCGTGGCAGTAGAGCCAGACCAAAAGGTTTTAATCTGGGGGCCAGACGTTGCTTCTTCTTTGCTTAAGGAGGTGTATGCCAGGGTGATCCGCGCCGGGGCGGAGCCTTTCCTGGTGGTTGAAATGCCCTGGGAGATTCGCACGATGCTGGAAAATGCTTCTGACGAACAACTCAAGAATCCACCGGGAATCCTTCATCATATTGTGGATACGTATGATGCAATGATCCGCATCAAAGGCGATGTGAACACGAAAGCTTTAACAAGCATTGATTCCCGGAAAATGGCTTTACGGCAGATGGGACGCGGCAAACTGACAGAAACTTATTTAAGACGATCAGCAAGCGGTGCAATGAAGTGGGCTTTGACCATTTACCCGACAAATGCTTATGCGCAAGACGCTGAAATGAGCCTTCAGGAATATGAAGATTTTGTGTTCAAGGCTTGCATGCCGAACCTCGACGATCCAATTGGTTATTGGAAATCTGTTTCTGCCCGACAGGAAAAAGTGATTGAATGGCTAGCGGGCAAGAAAGATGTACATGTGATTGGACCAGATACGGATTTACGCCTTAGCATTGATGGCCGGAAATTCATCAATTGTGATTGTCATATGAATGTGCCGGACGGGGAAGTGTTCACCGGCCCGGTTGAAGAAAGCGCCGAGGGATATGTTTCTTATTCATATCCAGCGATCTATGAAGGACATGAAGTGACTGGCGTCAGGCTTTGGTTTGAGCAGGGGCGGGTTGTAAAGGCAACGGCTGATAAAAATGAAGAGTTCCTGTTGCAAATGCTGGATACAAGCGAAAGCTCCCGGTATCTTGGTGAATTTGCAATTGGGACCAATGAGGGCATTGATCGTTTTACCGGTCAGATCCTGTTCGATGAAAAAATCGGCGGCAGTTTCCACATGGCCGTTGGCGCCGGTTATCCTGAAACAGGCAGCAAGAACAAAGCCCCTATTCATTGGGACATGATTTGTGATTTGCGAGATGGAGGAGAGATTTGGGTGGACGGCGAACTGCTTTATCAAAACGGCAAGTTTGCCATTGATTTCTAGGTTTAAATAAATAACGAACAGGGCGGAGATTTTAATCCCGCCCTGTTTTCTTATCTAAAATTGGATTGAGAAGAAGCTATGCCCAGCCCTGTTTCTTGACGAAATCTGTGATGACTGGAATTTCCACCAGTTCACCTTTATTGGCTTTCATTGCCCAGATGATGGTGATGATGATATAGGCAATCCACACAACGCAACCAATAAAGAATACCGGGGCGAGGAGCGAACTTATAGCCCAACCAATAATGCCCCATACCAAAGCTTGAGCATTGTGGGCTTTGAGAAATGGGCGGTCTTTTTTATCATCCATAAGCATGATGATAACGGGAATAATGGGTGAGAAAATGTAGGCCAGCAGCGCCCAAAGGCGATCATCGCTGGTGATCTCTGATTCAGGGGTGAAATTTTCGGTCATAATGTCCTCCAGATATTGTTTTGCATTTTATGTTTCTTCATTTTATATCACAAAATTGCATGTTTTGGGTTAGATAATTGTTAAACCTTGAAATTGACGGTTGGTAGATTCACGAGATTTTTCTGCTGATTACCTTAAAGATGTGTTAAAATCGGTTTTGTTATGGTAAAAATCGTGTTTATGGGTTCACCTGAATTTGCTATACCTGCGTTGGTTGGGTTGGCGGAGCAGTATGAGATTGCCGGTGTCATTACGCAGCCAGACAAACCTGCAGGGAGGGGGAGAAGATTGGTTTCACCGCCAATCAAGGTGAAGGCTGAATCTTTGGGGATACCGGTTATCCAGCCCGTTCGTCTGAAAAATGCAGAGGCTTATGAACAATTGGCAGCATGGTCGCCAGATCTGATTGTTGTTGCTGCATACGGACAAATCCTTCAGCAAAACATTCTCAACTTACCGGGTTTTGGTTGTCTGAACGTACACGCTTCACTTCTACCCCGTTGGAGAGGGGCTTCCCCTATCCAGGCAGCAATTCTGCACGGGGACCAGAAGAGTGGCGTTTCGATCATGCGCATGGAGGCTGGTTTGGATACCGGCCCAGTGTTGGTACAG
Organism: Anaerolineaceae bacterium; assembly: GCA_021107195.1. Taxonomy (GTDB): domain Bacteria; phylum Chloroflexota; class Anaerolineae; order Anaerolineales; family Anaerolineaceae; genus SMBSF63. The sequence continues at coordinate 3,336 of JAIOTF010000045.1, forward strand.
CGGGAAACGGGAATTTTGCCTAAAGATACCGGTGAAACGCTCTCGAATCGACTGGCTGATATGGGAGCATTACTATTGCTGGAAGCGCTGCCGGATTATCTGGCGGGAAAATTGATCCCACAAGCGCAAGATGACGCATTGGTAACTTATGCGAAAATGATCAAGAAGCAAGAAGGCGAACTGGATTTCTCGCTGTCTGGTGTTGAATTGGAGCGCAAGGTGCGGGCATTTACTCCCTGGCCGGGTGCTTATTTTCAGTGGGAGGGCGGCAGGTTAAAAGTGCATCAGGCACGGGTGGCTGCTGCCTCAGGCTTGAAAGTTGGACAGCGAGGGAAAATTGACAAGCTGCCAGCAATTGCCACAGTTGATGGCTGGCTGGTACTGGAAGAAGTGCAGCCTTCGGGGAAAAAACCCATGCCCGGAAAAGTTTTCCTGAATGGCGCTCGTCAGTGGATGTCAGGCGAGGAGAGTTGATTGATATGTCTAAAGAATCGCTTCCTGAGATGAAATTCCTGGTTATTGGCGCCGGCGCAATTGGAACGTATATTGGCGGAAGCCTGGTGCTGTCTGGTCAATCGGTTGTCTTTGTTGAGCGCCCGGAAGTTGCGGATGTGTTGTGCCGTATGGGATTGCGCCTGAAAATCGGCGGCAGCGAACAGCGGGTACATGCGCCGCAAATCGTTGCTTCTATCGATGAAGCATTGACGCACGGACCGTATGATGTGGGTATATTGGCCGTGAAGTCGTATGATACTCTGTCACTGTTGGAGATGCTGCGCCCTTATGCAGTTGCGCTTCCGCCATTTCTGTCTTTCCAAAACGGCGTAGAAAACGAGATAGCCCTTGTTGAAATGCTAGGGGATGAAAAAGTCATTCCCGGGACATTGACCAGTGCCATTGGGCGGCGCGGCGCGGGGGATATTGTTTTAGAGCGATTGCGAGGCATTGGTGTGGCTGAAACGCACATCCTGGCTGGTCTGGTGGTGGATGTTTTTGATGCGGCAGGCCTGAATGCAGTTAAGTATGCCAGAGCGGACAGTATGAAGTGGTCTAAGCTGTTGACAAACCTTTGGGCGAATGCAACTTCGGCAATCCTGGATATGTCGCCAACGGAGATATACCGGCACCCAGGTTTGTGTCGTCTTGAATTAGTCATGGAGCGGGAAGCGTTGCGGGTAATGCGCGCGATGAATATTCCGGTTTGTGACCTTCCAGGAACGCCGGTCAAGCTGATGGCCAGCGTGATCAGGTATCTGCCAAATGCGATCAGTGCTCCGCTGTTGCAGCCTGCGATCGGGAAAGGTCGCGGCGACAAAATGCCGTCTTTCCATATCGATCTGCACAGCGGCCACGGTAAGAGCGAAGTGACGTATCTTAATGGCGCGGTCGTGCGGTTTGGAGAAGAAGCTGGCGTTGAAACGCCTGTTAATCGATTGTTGACCGAGACCTTAACTTCTTTAACTTCAGGTGCCCTGCCTCTGGAGACGTTCGCACACAAGCCTGAAAAGCTTTTATCGAGATTGAATACATAAAAAACCTTATGACAGGAGAAGTCATTAGTGGTGACAGAATTATCTTTACAGGTTGACGATATTGTTGCGCAAATTCCTGATTGGCTTCAGGGTGCGATATTTTATCAGATTTTCCCGGACCGATTTGCCAATGGGGATGTCGGCAATGATCCAGTCAATGTTCACGGGTGGTCCGATCCTCCTTCGTTATACAGTTATTTTGGCGGAGATTTACGAGGTGTTCAGCAAAAGCTGGATTATCTTGAAGACCTCGGTGTCAACGCATTGTATCTCAACCCGATTTTCCAATCAGCAGCTTCTCATCGTTATCACACAACGGATTATTACCGTATTGACCCGATATTGGGCACGATGGAAGATTTTCGCTCGCTGTTGGATGATGTGCATCGCCGAGGTATGAGATTGATCCTTGATGGGGTATTCAATCATTGCGGGAGGGGTTTCTTTGCTTTCAATGACTTGTTGGAAAATCAGGAGCACTCACCATACAAGGATTGGTTTCATGTCAGGCGATTTCCTGTTGACGCTTTTTCTCCAGGCGAGGCACAGGATTATCTTGCATGGTGGAATATCAAGAGTTTGCCTAAGTTCAATACGTCCAATCCCGAAGTAAGGCAATATTTGTTGGATGTGGCCCGGTATTGGGTTGAACAGGGCATTGACGGCTGGCGGTTAGACGTTCCCAACGAGATCAATGATGATGATTTCTGGGCGGAATTTCGGCATGTTGTGCGTATTGCTAATCCTGATGCTGCTTTGATTGGCGAGATTTGGGAAACCAATCCGCGCTGGGTTGGCAGCGGTCATTTTGACGGTTTAATGAATTACCCGGTACGGGATGCTGTGCTGGATTTACTCAAATGGCGCATTGGAATCGCCCCATTTGTTGAACGAATTGAATCTGTCATGAGAGCTTATCCCTGGAAACATGTATTGGCGATGTACAATACACTTGGGTCACATGATACAAAGCGCGTGAGCACATACCTGGATGGTGACTTGCAGCGTGTGGCATTGGCTTTCATCTTCCTGGTTGCTTACCCTGGCATTCCGGCATTTTATTATGGGGATGAGGTTGGTTTGGAAGGCGATAAAGATCCTGACAGCCGCCGCACTTTCCCCTGGGATGAAAATATCTGGAATGTTGAGCTGCGGAATTTAATCAAGAAATTGATCGCTGTACGAAAACAGTCAGAAGCTCTGCAGGTGGGAGATTATCAACGGATTTGGATCGATGAAGCCAAGCGAGGGTTTGCATTTTTGCGTAGTGTTAAGGATGAAAAAGTGCTGGTGGTGCTTAATGCCAGCGATAATACCATCAATGCGGACATTCCAGTAGGTTCGTTGGGTTGGCAAGGAAATGATCTTGTGCAGGATTTTATTCAGGGAGGGGTGTTGCAGCTCCAGGATGGGTTTGTGCAGGTAGAGCTGCCGCCTTATGGCGGCAAGTGGATATCACAGTTTTAGTGCTGATTTTCAATTGAATCTAAAAAGCTGCCCATAATAGCTGGGGACAGTTTTTTTATTTCATCGGGAATGGTTCACTGCGGGTTCATTGATCAGCGAATTTTTTTTGCCATTCGTATAGCTTATTCAGTGCCTCGATGGGGGACAATGTATTGATATCAAGCTCGCCCAGTTCATCCAGGAGCGGGTTGGTTTCCGGGAAAAGAGTTAATTGTGCTGAAACGATTGGATTGATGTTGACGGCTGTGCCTGAGGAGCTTTCCAACTGCTCCAGAATTTGGGAAGCACGCTGGATGACTGGACGCGGCATGCCGGCGAGCTGGGCCACATGGATGCCATACGAGCGGTCTGAACCACCGGGGACGATCTTGTGCAGAAAAACTACCTGTCCTTCGGATTCTGTAACGGCCACATTGAAGTTGCGAACACCGGGCAGGAGGTCGCTCAGTTGGGTGAGCTCATGGTAATGGGTGGCAAACAGCGTGCGGGCATGTAAGCCAGGGTGGTTATGGACGTATTCCACGGTTGCCCAGGCGATGGAGACGCCGTCGTAGGTGCTGGTGCCGCGCCCGATCTCATCCAGGATGAGGAGACTGCGTTCGGTGGCATGGTTGAGAATGTTGGCAGTCTCGGTCATTTCCACCATGAAAGTGGATTGGCCGGTATGGATCTCATCCTGCGCGCCGAGGCGGGTAAGAATGCGATCAACCCAACCGATATTTGCTGAAGCAGCGGGCACGAAGCTGCCCATCTGTGCCATCAGGACGATCAAGGCTACCTGGCGCAGAAATGTGCTTTTACCGCTCATATTGGGGCCGGTGATGATGCGGATGATTTCACCTGTACCAAAAATGGCGTCATTGGTCACGAAGCGGGAGTCTTTCAAATAGTGCTCTACGACTGGATGGCGGCCGTCGCGAATGTCGAGGGTAGTGTCGTTGAGCAGGGAGGGGCGCACATAATCATTGATGGCGGCGGTTTCTGCCAATGAGGCCAGGGTGTCCAGTTGCGCTAAACAGCGGGCGGTTTTGAGTAAGTAGCCGCTTCCGCTGGCAAATTGGCTGCACACGTCGCGGAAGACACGTCCTTCAATCTCGTGCATGCGTTCTTCGGCGTTTAACACCAACGCTTCGTATTCTTTCATCTCAGGTGTAATGTAGCGCTCTGCATTGACCAGGGTTTGCTTGCGGATATATTCTGGCGGGGCCTGATCAGTGTTTGAGCGGGTGATTTCAATGTAATAACCAAAGACCTTGTTGTAGCCAACCTTCAGATTCTTAATTCCAGTGCGCTTGCGTTCAACCGCTTCCAGGTCGGCGATCCATTGCCGGGCATGGCGAGACGATTCGTAGACTTGATCGAGTTCGGGTGAAAAGCCGGCGCGGATAACGCCAACTTTTTGAAGCGTGGCTGGCGGATCATCGCTGATGGCGGCCTGCAGGAGGGAAAGCTCGCTGGTACACAGATGCAGCCCTTTTGTTACAGATTGGAGTGGCGCCTTGCTTTCTTCCAGCAGGACCTTGATCTCCGGCATGTTCTCCAAAGTGGATCGAAGGGCAATCAGATCACGGGGAAGAGCATTGCCAGAGATGACGCGATTGGTCAGACGTTCCAGGTCGGCAAGGCTGCCCAGGGCTTCTCGTAGTTCAGCGCGCAGGATGCCATGCTCTAGGAGGTAAGTAACCGCATCCTGCCTCTCCTGGATGATAGCGATATCGAGCAAAGGTTTGCTGACCCATTGACGAATCAAGCGTTTGCCCATGGGAGAGACAGTTTGATCCAGGATGTGAAGCAGAGAGCCGCGCACTTCACCGTAGCGAATGGTTTCGGTCAATTCCAGATTGCGGCGGGTGACTGCATCCAGGGTCATGA
>JAIOTF010000264.1 GCA_021107195.1 Anaerolineaceae bacterium
ATATAGACTGCCTACGTCAAATACTACTCCTGTTTCTGTGCTACACTTCATATCGACCTTCCTTGGTATTGTTTTGTGCCGGTACACAAAAGCATAACCAGTGAAGGTCTCTTTTTCAACTCCTTTTTCCTACTTTAAGAAAGCCCTGCTTGGTTCTTAAACCGAGTTGCATTCTTCATCTCTAGATTGTATAATGGGGTTAAATTTACTTTATTCCTGTTTTTAACCTCGAATATTTAAACGGGGAAAGGTCTTGCGTATAGCCAAATAATTCCGCATCATTAAGTGGCTATTCTGTGTTAAATGAGGGAAAAAGGGGAAAATTACTAAATCGAATGGACAAAGATCAGTTTTTCTGGTTTTGAAGAAATAAATACTGACAGTTTTTACTTGTGCAAACAATATTTGTATAAAACAATGATTTATTTTGTGAGGGCTTTTGAGCCGAAGCATGTTCTTACAGGATTATTTTGATTCTATTGCATTGGTTTCCATCTGATTGGTATTGTTTACCCGTCAGACAGGTTGAAGAGGAGAAAACGGAGGAGAACATGGATTACAGCGCAAGTATCAGGATCATTTGGGGAATTGCTGCTGCTGAGGCGCAGTTCCTGAAATCGAAGGAAATTGAACCGGAACATTATGTATTGGGGTTTTTAAAAATAGAAGATTTATTGGGTCAGGATGCGTTGTTTGACGATCTGTCCAGCCAAGACCGAAGAGAGGCTTTATCAGAGTTAGGGCAAATCGTTGATCTCTGGAAGCGCAGTGAAATTGATTGTAAACGAGTACGACGGCGTCTGCGTTATTTCATTCAAGAAGGACAGGGGAAGGAGAGTGAATTTGGTGGTCACCGCAGCGTGCGTTCTCGGGAAATGTTCGCCGAGGCAGAAGAAAACGCCGGTAACGATGGGGACGAAACCGTTTCATTGGCCACATTATTTGAAGTCGCATTAAAAACGAAAAGTGAAACCCTGGATGCCCTGTACAAAGAGTTCAAGATTGACCTGGACCAATTGCTGGCCGCACAAAAAAGCCCTGGAAGGACAATACGCCAGGAAGACGAGCCCGAATGGTTGAAGGATTTGGGACCTGATCAAGCTAAGGAACATCCTCTGGCCCAGTATGGCAGGGATCTCACTTTGCAGGCGCACAAAGGCAAATTGGGGCCGATCATTGGGCGTGATGCCGAGATCAAGGATATTGCCCGAGTGCTTACACAGCGTACTCGCAGCAATCCGTTGTTGATTGGCGACCCAGGGGTAGGCAAAACTGCCGTGGTGGAAGGATTGGCCTTGTTTGCCATTCAGCCAGAGGCGCCGCAAGCATTACAACGTTTCCATTTTGTGGAGATCACCATCTCTGCGTTGATCTCGGGCACTTCTTTGCGGGGACAGTTTGAGAAACGCCTGGAAGAGGTCATCAAAGCTGCAAAAGAGGACCCTGATCTGGTTCTATTCGTAGATGAAATTCATACCATGATGAGTTCTGGGGGGCTGGACACGATCAACGCTGCCAACATCTTAAAACCGGTTCTGGCCCGTGGTGAGATGCGCATGGTTGGGGCAACGACCACCGCCGAATATCGGAAACACATTGAGCCGGATGGCGCCATTACCCGACGGTTTCAAACTATCTGGATTGATGAGCCTGCGCCGGATGAGACGTTGATCATTCTTAAAGGGCTGCGGCCAAAATTTCAGGAACATCATCAGATCGCTATTGAAGATGCGGTTCTTCAGAAAGCCGTTGACCTTTCTTCACGCTATATCAACGAAGGTTTCCAGCCGGATAAAGCCATCATGGTATTGGATGAGGCTTGTGCCCGCCGCAAGTTGCTGACCATTCATGCCCGTAACATCAACGAGCAGACTGATAAGCTGGAAATCAATGATGTAGGTGAGGTGATTGCCCGTCGTACCAATATGCCTATCGAAGTTATCTTGATGACTGATGAGGAACGTTTGCTGGAGTTAGAGGATGTTTTAGGTGAACGGGTTATAGGTCAGGATCAGGCAGTAAAAGTTCTGTCGAGGGGTGTGCGTATTTCACGGGCAGGTCTGAAAGCGCCCAATAAACCCTCCGTCTTTCTCTTTGCAGGCCCCACTGGTACGGGTAAAACCGAATTGGCAAAGGCGCTGGCAGAAAGTTTGTTTTATAGTGAAAGCTGTTTGATTACCCTGGATATGAGTGAATATCAGCAGGAGCATAGTGTTTCTAAACTGATCGGTTCCCCTCCGGGCTATGTTGGTTTTGGCGAAGAGCCGTTTTTGATCCGTGAAGTACGTAAGCATCCTTATTCAGTGATCCTTCTGGATGAGATTGAAAAAGCGCATCCATCCATTCTGACCATTTTCCTGCAGGTATTTGATGAAGGCCGTTTAACGGACAGTCGGGGCCGCAAGATCAATTTTGCAGAAAGCATCATTATCATGACTTCCAATTTAGGAGCGGCCGTGAAGACAAAACGTGCCATAGGCTTTGAAAAGGCAAAGGAGACGGTTGAGAAGGAAAAGGAAGAACTGGAACACTATCAGAAGCAGGTGCAAAACGCCATTGCTGGGCACATGCCGCCAGAATTGATCAATCGCATACAGGATGTGGTAGTGTTTCAACCGCTTTCCAGAGAAACAGTTTTCAAGATACTGGAAATCTTCCTGGAAAAGCTCAATCAGCAGCTTACACAACGCGAGATTGCTGTGCAACTGGATGAAAGCGCAAAAGAACTTTTGATGGAACATGGTTACAGCACTGTGTACGGTGCCAGACACTTGCAAAGGGCTTTTGAACATTTGATTTATGATTCTCTTTCTCAAGAAATCCTGGGTGGAAATGTGGAACGAGGCGAGATGGTCAAGTTTAAACGCGAAGGGCAGAAACTGCGTCTGGACGTGGTCAAAGGTACCGGGATTTCCACAACATTGATTGACCCTGATGATAGGTTAACGATCTAGATCACACACGAGACATGAGGAAAATCCTCTACAAGTGTAAAGTCCAATAAAATCAGGAAAGGTGGAGAATTGATGAAGGACGATGCGATAATCACAGGTTTTGGGGTTGTATTTGGGCTGGGTATTTTGGGCTGCATTATAGCAGTGGGCATTGTGTCAGCCAGTTTCTGGGTTTCTTTATTGGCATTTATTGGGCTTATCCTGGTTGGCATCGGGATGAATGCAGCCAACGAAAAACATTTTGGCGGGGCTGCTTTGGCTTTGTTGTTTGCAGCGGCATTGACAGGGTTTGCCATGCTGGTTGCAGATATGGCGGGGCGCTGGCTGTGGTTTCCTCTGTGGCTTCTCATCATTTTGAGTCTGCTTCAGTCGGGATTAGGCGCTGCATTGGATGAGGAAAAAGGGGCGGCGTTCATTGCTTTTTTGCTGTGTTTTTTGATGATTATCATCGCTCTTCTCGGCCCGCTTATGTATTATGAGGTCTTGAGTGGTCAGGTGGAGCAGGCAACTTTTCAATTCTGGCAGCTTGCGCTGGCGGCCAGTATGGGCTTCGTGATTTTGGCCTGGGCACAAGGGATCATGCTGAATCCAGGGCGTTTCATCTTCTTTGCGCTGGTGGGGGTAGGGTTATTGGGCGCAGCCTCCCTGATGTCTGATTTCAGCGGCGGGTGGTGGTGGGTGGTGCCCTGGCTTTTGACATCCTCGTTGATGTTTCATACCACCACTGGTTGGTTTCGAAGTGATAAGGCTCCGAAAAGTGTTGGTTACTTGCTATCGATAGTGTGTTTCTTGTTGGCGATCATTGGCCCATTGTGGTTGTTCAGGCTTGCTGGACCCGGACCGGAAATTGAGATGGCAGCCGCTGTTCCCCAAACGGAGGAGTTGGACTTAAGCCCGGCTGACCAGGCGGCTACCCAATTGGCGCAGGCACAGTTTGCCGCTACACTTGCGCTTGAGACGCAAGTTGCAGAAACCCAGCAGGCTGCAGTTGATGTGCAAGCCACCAGGGAGGTCGCAACCCAGCGGGTCATGACCCAACGAGCGAAAACAGAACTGGCTGCGGCACAGGCGGCTACCGATAAAGCTGCCATTCAGGCGGTTGAGGCCACCGGGGCGGCCGAGCAGAAGCAAACTGCTCAGGCAATGCAAACCCAACAGGCAATGCAAACCGCGGCGGCTACCCTTTCAGAATCAGATTTGGCGGCGACTGAGTTGGCGAATGCAATTGCCGTTGCCACAGCCGTGGTTCAGACGGAACAAGCCGGCCTTGGGGTGGTGCAGGAGGCTACACCGGAATCCATTTCTCTGCCAGAGTCGCCTGGTTCGGATCAACCTTCTGCTGCAGCCGTGCGTGGCCCGGCAACCATTTGGGTATTTATCAAGTCAATGTTTTCATCTGTATGGGGCGTGATCTATCTGCTCTTGTTGATCTTTATCGGCCAGCTTTGGTTCCGAAAAGGTGGCGGGGCAATTGCGGTTGTCCTCCTATTTGCTTCAGTGTGGGTCTTTGGTTCAGGCAATGCGGGAGTTCTCAATAGCTTTCTGGATGTGGTTTCCAAAAAATCTTCATTCCTGATACAAGACATGTTGCTATTTTCGATTGAGAAATTTGGCACCATGGGCTGGGGCATTATTCTATCCACGGCGCTATTGATGCTCATTTTGATTCCAGGTTATTTCATCTCCTTCAAGGTGGACAGAAGGCTCAAAAAATCGGAAAAATCTCCGCAGGCGATGAGTGCAAGCTTCATAAATCGGTTGATGTCCCGTGAAGATATGAAGTCTGGCCAGGTGGTGCTGTCTACTATTTTGATTTTGGTTCTGGGGGTAGGTTATCCCATTGTATTATGGATTGGACTGCGAGGGCTTGTGAAAGTGGATGCAACCATCCCTGTCGCCTTTTTAGGGATACCGAACCTGAGCATTCCCAATTGGAAGCCAGTCTGGAAGATGCCTTATTTTCTCCTTGGAGCAATTATAGCTGTTGCAAACATCATCCTTACCACTGTGCAAAAAGCGTATAACATGAAACCGGCCGCAGTTTCACCGGCGTTGAGTACAGTCGGGGCAATCTTTGGCGCGTTCATTTTGACCCTGTTTGTTCCAGCCGGGGTAATGATTATGATCCTGGTTGAGTATATTGCTCAATTGATCCGCGTGCCTATCATGATGGCGATTTTGTCCGGCAAAGAGAAGAAAGAGGCGAAGAGAAGGAGGGAAGCTTTTGAGCAGCGCTTACGGCAGAGGCCGATTTATCCAGTAGACGAAAAGCCGAAACGACCGGCTCAGCCGCCGCGACCTCCTGTACGCCCGCCCGATCGTCGTTCTGGTAGTAAACCTGTTTATCGTGAGCGCGGTGAAGGCCGGGAGCTGCCAGTGAAAAAGCCGGCACCGGCGCCAGCGCCAACACCGACGGGAAAATTGCCAGGCAAGCTGGTATACAAATCATCTGACAGCATTTTGGACTTTGTGGTGATTGATTCTGATACGATGTTTTGTTTAGATAAAACCAGTACCATTCGAGCTGTTTCAGAGGGTATTACGAAAGGGTCTCGTCGTACTGGATTGAGAGATCCGCTTGGTATGGTGAAACTTTCCAACGATGATGAGTTTCTGCTCGTGTCCAAAACGGAAGCATTGCTGCATCTTCAGTATAGTGCCAGGGCATTTTCTGTTCTGAATGAGATGAAAACCGGTTTGCCTGTTGAATTCTTTGTGCTAAATCCTTTTGGCACGATGATCGCCTTTGGTGAGCACCGGGACAGTGATATTCATGGTTTGTTTTTGAAATCTCAGTTAAACCAGGCCATGGCAGAGGGAGTCCCTAATCCAACTTCCATTGCTATTTCTCAGGATGGGCGTTACCTGGCCGTGGGCACGCAATCCGGAAAACTACATTTGATCAATATCTCTACCCGTAAAGCGATTCACGTTGTGTCACCACAGGGGATTGAATCTGACAGGATTGATACTGTCGCAACAATGCCGGATGGAAGCTGGTTAGCCGCATATGCCAACAACTATATTGTCACCTGGAGTCCTGAAGGTGATATGCTGCATAAATACAAGGCACCCAGCAAGATAACCTGCATTGCGGTGGATCCGGCTACCGGAGATATCGCTTATGGTAGTTCGGTAGGTTATGTCCGCATTCGTTCACAGGATCTTTCAAAAGAATTATTCAAAGAAAAGCTGCAAATCAGCAGAGTCATCAAGGTGACATTCTTTGAGAGCGACATTTTGTTCTCTGTCGGGAACGATGGTTCGATTCGTAAAATTTCAACAAACCGGGACCGGCCATGGAGCACGCAATTACTATAAATTCGGGTGCCGCCACCGATTCAGGATACAACTACGATCATAATGAAGACAGTTTTTTAGTTTTGCGTAACCTGAATCTGTTTTTGCTGGCAGACGGAGTGGGAGGCGCTCAGGCTGGTGAGGTTGCCAGCAAAATGGCTGTGGAATCGGTTGCAGACGAAGTACAGCGTTTTGCTTCCGGCTCTCAGTTGGTGCCGGACAAGGCGCTGAAAAAGGCGCTGATAAAAACCCATTTCCATATTCAGACCGCATCCAGTGAAATACCTGCCCATCTGGGCATGGCTACCACCATTGTGATCTGCTGGCTGTTTCCCGAGAAAGGCATATTCTGGGTGGCGCATGTCGGCGATAGTCGGGCGTATTTGCTGCGGGACGGTGTTCTGCAGCAGTTAACCGAAGACCATACGATTCTGAACCAGATCCGCCTGGCGAACATGTTGCCAGATGATTCAAGCTTGTGGCCTGCGCGTAATATTTTGAGCCAGACGTTGGGGGGGAAAGGTCTTATTTCACCGGAACTGCGCGTCCATGACCTGCGGACGGCTGACCGGATTTTGCTTTGCTCGGATGGGATTACTGATATGATCCCGGAAGAAGAGAGCCTTGAAATCATTTGCCAGGATGAGAGTCTTCAGACGATATGCAAACAATTGGTGGAGACTGCTAATTTACATGGGGGGAAGGACAATAGCACGGCAGTGTTGATTGAAGTTGTTTCTCCATTGCTAACAGGCAATGGAGGCTGACCACAGGAGGTAGACGATGAAGATTAAGATGAGCGTGATTGAAGGCGCGGGGATGGGCACAACCTATGAATTGGAGAGCGAAGAAGCGGATAATATCCTTGTGGGTCGGGATGATGTGGCGAGTAAGGCTAAGTGGCGCTTGAGCAAGGGGGATCATTTTGTGTCTCGCACACATTTCACTTTGGAGATCAGGCCGCCCAATGTGCAATTGGTGGATCCTTTGAGCGCAAATGGGACATTTTTATTCCGGCGGGATGCGCCGAAGAAAAAAGTGGAAGAAGTGCTGCTGGAAGATGGAGATATCCTGCAGGTGGGCAAGACGCGATTGCAAATGGCGATTGAAGTGCCGTTGGTTCCCATTAAAACGCAGATCTATTCAGGTGATTTCTTGCTCCCAGTAGATGGGGCAATGATTGACGTGCGTTGTATCCGCTGCGGGAAATTGATCACCATTCCTCCTTCAGTTAATTTAGATGAAATTCCTGAGGAGGACTTTATTTGCGATGTTTGTAAGGCCTCTTTGGAGAAGAAGAAAAGGAAAACGCCATCTCCCAAAAGGGAGGAGAAGGTCTCTGCCGCTGCAAATTTCACCTGCGTGAAATGTGGAAAATCCATGCAGGATACCGCCGATCTGGATGGCAAGGCTCAACAATTGGCCGATGTGGCGCTCTATTTGTGCAGCCGTTGTGCGTCTAAAGAAGTTGATCCAAAGCGGCAGGAGAAAAATATCGGTAACTATCAGGTGCTTTCCAAGCTTGGTGAAGGCGGTATGGGCATTGTGTATAAGGTGCGGCATACCAGGACTGGCAGAGTGGCCGCCTTGAAAGTGACCAAAGCCAAGCTCAATGACCCCGACAGGCGTTTTTTGCGGGAGATCGGTATTCTCAAGTGTCTGGCCCATCCCAACCTGGTGCGTTTTTACGAGTCAGGGGAACATCAGAGAAAGCCCTTTTTTGTCTCCGAATTTGTGACTGGCGGAGATCTTTCACAGTTTGTTTCTGTGGAGGGTAATATCCTGTTAGATTATGAGGAGGCGGTCAGGCTGATTGCTGAGTCTCTGGTGGGATTGGAATTCTTTCACCAAACTGGGAATAGATACGTACATCGGGATCTAAAGCCGGAAAATATCCTGCTTTCCACGAGGGACGGGAAAAAGGTTCCCAAATTGACAGACCTTGGTCTTTCCCGAAGCTACGAGACGCACGGCGGTACGGTCACCAAGGCAGGCGAATTTGCAGGCACGTGGATGTATATGCCGCCTGAACAGGTGACAGATTTTAAGCACTGCAAACCGCCGGTGGATATTTATGCCATGGGGGTGACTTTGTACTATTTGATCACGGCGGAATATCCACTCGATTTTCCGCCGACGTGGAAGGTTAAAAAATGGCTGAAAGAAGGAAAGCTTTCCGAGCTTGTGGCGAAACGGGACCCGGTGAAAATGGTATTGCATGGCAGGCGGAAGCCCATCGAAACAAAGAATAAAAATCTGCCAGCCAGCTTATGTAAGGTGATCAATAAATCCATGTCCACTGATCCGAAAAAACGCTATCAAACAGCAGAAGAATTTCGTCAGGCGCTCCTGGAAGCGATCTAAATGAACGGCAAATCCTCGGAACAGTATTTGAAGTCGTATTCTCTGCAGGCGGAGAATAGCGGGTTGTGCCCGGAGTGTGCACTGGCAGTTGGGTGAACAAAACCGTCTGCTCCATTGCGGGCAAAAGTTCCTTCGCCTCGCATGACAGGCGGCAAGGTGTGTCGTGAGGGCCAGGCCTTGCTGGATAGCTATGAGATAAAGGGCAGTCGAGTGTGGCATCGTTACACAATATCTGGTGAAAATTGTGGATTTTTCCCACAATTCACCCTATAACACTGTTTACACCGGATACAAGTATACAAAGGAGAGGAAAAACCATGTCACCAACTTTACAGATCTTGCTTGCAGTTCTGGCCTTTGGCCTTTCGGCTTTCTTTGCTACACGTTTGCGACTAACAATGGGCGGGAAGGGAGGCACTCGGTACGTCAGTTCCTGGTTTGAAATATCTCAGTTGAAGTCCAAGGCAGCCCGCACTCACGTAAACCGGACGGTGCTTAAAATGGGATGGGTTTGGGCCCTGATTTGTGCGCCCTTGATGACTTATATACCGAAAAGCGGGTTAAATTTGAATAATTACCGAGCCATTCTCCTTGATTTCGATTGGAAGATCTACATTGCTTTTCTTCTGGGGTGCGTCCTGCTGGGAATTATTTTGGGGGCAGTGGCCTACCATGAGATTGAAAGCTTCGATTCCGTTGAAATCAACGCCGAGGTAGTTGACATGGAAGCAGTACAACATTTAGCCAACATGGAGCTTCAAGGATACGATAAGGATGATGTGGATCGAATATTTAAGGAGGCCAGGATCGCTGCCATGGCAAGGGCACAGCAAGCAGCGCGAGAAAGGGCGAAGGGACCAGTGCGCCGGAGCAACCGCGTCATCTTTTTTACCGTTATCCTTACAACTTCTTTGGTTCCTCTGTTACGACTTGTGGCTGTGTGGCTAAGTGGCTTTTCGACGACATGGTATATAGTTTCTGTAGCAGGGTTTGGTTTGCTTACCCTCATGATCTATGGACTTATCACATACCGGGTTTGACAGTCATAAATAATTTAAGGGGAATTTCTTTTCACCTGCATTTCATTGAACCTTCCACAGGTTTGCGGGTTGCATCCGGAGGTTGTGCGCCGCGAACTGGATGAATTGATGCACATCTGGGAAAGGGTACAAGATTGATATGAACAATAAATCTCCGCAACAATATTGCATCTCTTGCGGTATGTTGTATCCTCCACGGGCGGGGGACACTGGACTTTGTCCGGAGTGTGCTTCATCTATTGTACAATCCAGCCCGGTTGTTGCAGTACGGTCACAAACATCACCTTCCGAACCTGTAAGCAGCGAAATCTGGCAGGCAGGCCAGACCTTGTTGGACACCTACGAGGTCAAGGGCAAGCTGGGTGAGGGGGGGATGGGCATAGTCTACCGCGTGCACCACAATGCCTGGAACCTGGACCTGGCTCTCAAGCAGCCCAAAGCTGAGGTGGTGGCAAAAGCTGGGGTGGAAAACTTTGTCAATGAGGCGCAGGCCTGGGTGGATCTGGGCCTGCATCCGCATATCACCACCTGCCATTATGTGCGCAATATTGAAGAGCTGCCCTGCGTGTTCGCCGAACTGGTGGAAGGGGGCAGTCTGGCCGAGTGGATCGAGCAAGGCAAGCTGCGAAAGTTGGATGACATTTTGGACGTGTCCATCCAGTTTGCATGGGGACTGCACTATGCCCATGAACTGGGCATGATCCACCAGGATGTGAAACCAGACAATGTGTTGATAAAGGAAGATGGCACAGCCAAGGTGACCGACTTTGGGCTGGTGAAGGTGCAGACCAAAGGGCCAATGAGTATCAGCGGGAAAGGCACGGTATTGGCAGAGTGGGGCGGGGGGACAAAGGCCTACTTTTCGCCGGAGCAAAGTGCGGCAGCAGATCTGTCAAATCAAGCCTGGCAGTGGGCGGAAGCAGGGGAAAAGGAGCTGTCGGACAAGCTGCGCCAGCAGATCGGGCAACTACCGAAGCCCACCCGGCGCACGGATCTATGGAGCTGGGCGGTGAGTGTGCTGGAGATGTTCAACGGGGAG
>JAIOTF010000327.1 GCA_021107195.1 Anaerolineaceae bacterium
CCGCGGCCAAAGCCAGACCCTGACGCAGGTCAAAGTCGACATCGGCGGCTACCAGGTTCTGCACCAACCCCAGTGCGGCACGCCGCTGGGCAAAGGGATCCTTCGTCCCGGTCGGCGCCAGACCAGCGGCAAACAACCCGGCCAGGGTATCCAGACGATCCGCCAGCCCCACCAGCAAACCAGCTTTGGACTGCGGAGAAACATCGCCGGCAGTACGCGGCAGATAATGTTCATAGATCGCCTGACCGACGGCTTTATCCTCGCCCATCAATCCGGCATAATGGCGGCCTATCACCCCTTGCAACGAAGTCATCTCCACCACCATGTGTGAAACCAGGTCAGCTTTGCACAGATGAGCAGCGCGCTGCGCGACCTGTTTATCTTCTTCGTTTACATCAAACAACGGCAGCAAGTCTGTCACCACGCCTTCAATGCGCTTGCTCTTGTCAAGCATTGAGCCCAGCTTGTACTGGAAGATGAGCGTGTCCAGTCGGGGCAGCAGGTCTTCCAATGATTTATTTTGCTGCAAGTCTTCCGCAATGAAAAAGGCTGCATCGGCAAAACGTGCCCGCACCACCTGTTCATTGCCATCGGCCACCGTCTCCAGATACTGGCCGCCGCCGTTGCGCACGGTTACGAAATACGGCATCAGGTTGCCATCGGCATCCTTGAGCGGGAAGTAACGCTGGTGCTTCTTCATCACCGAGATCAACACCTCGGGCGGCAGCTCCAGATGCTTCTTTTCAAACGTGCCGCGCAGGGCAGTCGGGGCTTCCACCAGCATATTGACCTCATCCAGCAGGCTTTCATCCAGTTCCTGGCTGGCGTTGACTTCGGCCATCAGCACCTTCACCTGAGCGGCGATCGTTTCCTTGCGCTCCTGAACATCAAGGATGATGCCCTGTGCTGCCAGTACGTGGTAGTACCCTGCCGGATCGGCCACCGAGAATTCGCTCTGTTCCTGGAAGCGCAGACCGCGGGTCACGCGTCCTGAACACAGTCCGGCATATTCAAACGGCACCACCTGCTCACCAAACAAGGCCAGCAACCAGCGCA
Source organism: Anaerolineaceae bacterium (assembly GCA_021107195.1). Classification (GTDB taxonomy): domain Bacteria; phylum Chloroflexota; class Anaerolineae; order Anaerolineales; family Anaerolineaceae; genus SMBSF63. The sequence goes on from JAIOTF010000327.1 coordinate 1,057, forward strand.
CCGGGCGTGAAAAACCTTCATTGGAGGCGTTCCAGCGCATATTCTTGTCAAAATGCAACCCCTTGACCAAAGCAGTCAGGCGCTCGCTGAGTACCTCCGGCGCAGGCCGGCCTGTCTCACTTACCAAAGCCACCACATACTCGCCGCCGTTGATCTCGCGCACTTCCAGATCAGTCACGTCAATCCCCTTACCGCGGGCAAAGCCTTCGGCGGCCCGGGAGGGTTTGCCATCGGCATCATACGCCCGACTGGCGGGCGGGCCTTTGACAACAGAATCCTGATCAGGCTGCCCGGGGGCCATATCAGCCACCGAAACCACCAGGCGCCGCGGCGTGCCCAGCACGCGCACATCACCATGCTCCAGACGCAGTTCTTTCAGCAAAACAGACACTTTGCTTTCCAATTGGGCCAGCGCCGACTCGAGGTCTGCTGCGGGCAATTCTTCCGTACCGATCTCCAGCAGGAATTCAGCCGGAGCGCCAGGTGCTTCAAGTGCTTCCGTCACAGCTTCAGCAGCTTCTTCGGCGGCTTCGGTCAACCACGGAAAGCCTAATTCCTCGCGCTGATCCACAAAAGCCTTGGCGACTTTCGTTGCCAGAATGCGCATCTGCGAGAACATGGCCTGGCGTTCGGTCACACCCACTGCGCCGCGCGTGTCGAGAATATTAAAGGTATGCGAGCATTTCAACACATAATCATGGGCAGGCAGCACCAACCCCTCAGACAGGCACTGATTGGCCTCTTTGACGAACAAATCATACATCTGGCGCACCTGTTCTACATTAGCCACTTCGAAGTAGTACTTGCTGTGTTCATACTCAGCCTGATAATTGACATCCCCATAGGTACGTTCCGGGCTCCACTGCAATTTGCGGAAATGGCGCACGCGCTGCAAAGGCATGGCGATGCGCTCAAGACCATAGGTCAGCTCGGCTGCTACCGGGTCAACCATCTGGCCGCCGGCCTGCTGAAAGTAAGTGAACTGGGTGATCTCCTGACCATCCAGCCAGACTTCCCAGCCCAGACCCCAGGCGCCCAGGGCGGGCGAGTTCCAGTTGTCTTCCACAAAGCGGATGTCATGCTTCTGCGGGTCAATCCCCAGGGCCATCAACGACCCCAGATACAGCTCCTGCACATTTTCGGGCGCCGGCTTGAGGATCACCTGAAATTGGTAATGCTGCTGCAAGCGGTAGGGATTATCGCCGTAACGGCCATCGTCCGGGCGGATGGAAGGTTCGACATAGGCCACATCCCACGGCTCAGGGCCCAGCACGCGCAGGAAGGTAGCCGGGTTATAGGTACCCGCACCGACTTGTGTATAGTAAGGCTGCCAGATCATACAGCCATAATCAGCCCAATATTGCTGTAGTTTTAAAATGATCGATTGAAAAGAGAATTGATTATCCATGAGAACTCCAAACCGTAGGTTTTGTAAAATATCCTACTGATTATACCTTGACTTTGAGAATCATTCTCACGCAAAGGCGCAAAGAAAAACCTTGTATAATAATAACGTATCGCGTTACTATTTCTAGCCGAAAGTAGATCTCGTAAGGGCGAATGGCGTTCGCCCAAGCTCCATGTTAACTTGCCTCCTAATCTTCACTAGATACCACCGGCTTACTATACAGAAGGCACCCATCCAATGACCAAAGAAAACCTCTCCCCCATCCATCCTGGTGAAATACTAATGGAAGAGTTTCTAAAACCATTGAACCTCAGCCAATACCGCCTGGCGAAGGACATTCAGGTACCGCCGCGTCGCATCAACGAGATCGTGCATGGCAAACGGGCTATTACCTCCGACACCGCCCTGCGCCTGTCGCGCTACTTCGGCATGTCAGACCAATTCTGGATGAATTTGCAAATGCGCTATGACCTTGAGATGCAAAGAGATACGCTGGGAGAACGACTATTCGATGTGAAAGTGCTGGCACATGCAATGAATGAGAACCCTGATACTTATTCTGCGTAAAATGATCCAAAAACCAAACTGCCGCTTCGCCCCCTAAGGGGATAAAAACAGGCTCAGCATACGGGGAGTTTTCATTATAAATTGCACATTCTAAATTATGAATTGCATTTGGTGAAATCGTGTGCGTGGTCAGCTCTAAAGATGAACTAATTCCCCACAGTTTCCAATCAAATTGAAAACCGAGACTTCAGTTTTCGTTTTTTGTACAAATATGCAATCGGATTGCATATTTGTACAAGCCCTTCTTCCCCAAACAAAAGACACCCCGCCATGTTGATCAATTCAACCCAGTGAGGTGTTTTTCATTTTACATTATAAATTGTACATTCTACATTATGAATTGTTTCTTCGCACCAACTTAAGAAAATCCGGCGTGTTCAGCCTGCGCTCGAGATGATACATCAAATAATGCTGGATGGCCGCTTCCATCTCGGGGCGTACAGCAGCGGGAAGAGAAACGCGCATAGCTTCGATATAGCTGCTGCGCTGGAAGTGGCGCAGGAACTTGAGCGTGCGCATCGACATGGGGCGTACGTTGGGCGTCCCTTTGCCGCAGTTGGGGCACAGCGCACCGCCCGTCTCGGCGGAGAAGAACTGATCCTCTGGCTGGATGGCTTTGCCGCAGTTGCCACACACCTTCAACTCAGGACGGAAGCCGAGCAAATCCAGCAAGCGCAATTCGTAGTAGCGTACCACCTGGAAGGGGTCGTCGCTTTCGGCCAGGCGCTGGAGAGTATTGATCAGCAGGCGATAGAGGGGCAGGTTCTGCCCTTCTTCGCCGCTGGAGCGGTCGATCAGTTCGATCACATAGGCGGCGTAGCCCATCATCACCAAATCTTCGCGCAGAGGCTGGTAGGCATCCACCGTTTCCGCCTGGGTGATGATCCACAAATTGCGTCCTTTGGCGAGCTGGAGCGTCACCCGGGTGAAAGGTTCCAGGTGGCCGGCCTTGCGCGAGCGCAGTTTGCGCACGCCCTTGGCGATGGCGCGCACTTTGCCCATCTCGCGGGTGAACAACACCAAAATACGGTCTGCCTCGCCCCAATCGGAGTGACGCAGGACGACGGCTTCTACTCGTTTGGATCGCTCGGTGGATGGCATTGGATTTTTCTCTATCCCTGAAGTGAATTTGTACCTACACGGTTAATTCAACAATGTCTATGTAGGGGCGATTTGCTTGTAAGGGCGATTTGCAAATCGCCCCTACGCCAGATCAAATTGATACCCCTATTTTAATCGAAAAAGCGCAGCCTTACGCTGCACTTCATTCGCTCATCTTATCTTACTTCCGCGGCAACTGGTCCGGGGTGAATGCGCCGGGCAGCAAATCACCGACAGTAGGTTCACAGCGCACTTTGCCTTTGTCATCGGCGATGATGACCAAGGTCTCCAGGCCAAACTCGGCCAGCACCTGACGGCAGCCACCGCAGCACACACCGGCGTTCTCGGTGACCACGGCGATCGCCTCAAATTTCTTTTCCCCTTCCGATACCGCCTTGAAGACCGCCACCCGCTCGGCACACATCGTGGTCGGATAAGCCGCATTTTCAATATTGACCCCGCAGAATATCTTTCCGCTGCTGGTCAATAAGGCGGCCCCCACCTGATAGTGGGAATAAGGCACATAGGCGTTTTGACGGGTCTCAATCGCCATTTGCACCAATTTTTCTTTCATTTCATTACTTACCATTAACTTATTCTCCTTCTAATTCTTCAGCTTGCGGCATGCGCCGTGCGCGCACATTGCGAATACTGCGGCCGACCACTTGCTCTACCGTTAAGATCCAGTCTTCCACTTCCACGATCTCACCGCCCACCGGCACAAGCCCGATCTCATCATAGATGAAACCGGCCAACGTGTCCGACACTTCTCGCTTCAGATGCGTGCCAATCAGTTCATTGATATCTTCAATATCGATACGCCCCTGAAAAACATACTCGTCTGCCGAAATCTGTTCATACGGTGCTTCTTCGAGTTGGTCATATTCATCGCGGATTTCGCCGACTATTTCCTCGACGATATCTTCCAGCGTAACCAGACCAGCCATGCCGCCGTATTCATCCACCACTACCGAAAGGTGCACGCCCCTGGCCTGCATTTCCCGCAGCAGCTTATCGACCCGCTTGGCTTCGGGAATGAAATAGGCTGGCTTCAACAATGTGCGGATCTTGCGCTCCGGATTACTATCCCCATTCACTTGCCACTCCAACAGATCCTTGGCATATAACAAGCCAATGATATTGTCGATCGTATCTTCATAGACAGGCAAACGGGAATGTCCGGAATCGAGCACCATCTTGATCGCCTCAGGCGGGGAGGTGTTCACATCCAGAGCAAACACATCGATGCGCGGCACCATGATCTCGCGGCACAGGGTATCACCAAAATGGAAGATAGAGTAGATCATCCTCCGCTCCCCCTTTTCCAGGGTTCTTTCATCCGCCAGGCCTTCCTCCGCCCAGGTTTTCAACTCATCGTCTGTCACTGAACCGAGGCTGCGTTTAAGTACTTCGTTGGAGTCCATCATGCGCATCATCAGGCTGGACAAAGGCCAAAAGAGACCATCCTGGAATTGCGCCACAGGCAGCAAACGCACCGCCCACAATTCCACCGATTTCAACACCCGGCCTTCCAGCGCAAATTCCACACACAATATCAAAAGCCCCGACAGAAACAGCCCCAAAAGGCTCCACCAGGGAATTGGGCTCCATTGAAAATAGACAAAAGCCAGCCAGCTTCCTACGCCTGCCATCAAGAAATGCACCAGCACCACACTCAAACGCAGGGTAGCCGGCAGGTGACTGCGATTCATCAATTGCGATATTTTTTCAACCGAGGAGGAATTCGTTTCAGCATATTGATCTAACTGCGACAGACGCAAATAAGTGAAACTGACGCGAGACGCCGTGAATAAAACATCCAGAATGAAGAGGGCTGCCAGAAGCAGCCATATTAGGTCAGTTTCCATCTTTCTCTTTCGACTTATACAAAGGGCGAGCAGGCACGCCCACTACCGTAGTATCAGCAGCGATATCCCTGGTCACCACCGCGCCTGCGCCGGTGCGTGCCCTTGCGCCGATCTTTACCGGTGCAACCAGCATGGTGTCACTGCCAATGAACACGTGATCTCCGATTTCTGTCTGGTGCTTATGCTTACCGTCATAATTGCAGGTGATCGTGCCTGCCCCAATATTGACCTCATTCCCGATATTGGCATTGCCAATGTAGGAAAAATGCCCCATCTTGGTACCAGGCCCTAAATAAGAATCTTTCACCTCGCCGAAATTGCCCATGTGGACACCTTCCGCCAGATGAGCTCCCTTGCGCAAGCGGGCAAACGGACCCATATCCACCCCGTCTTCCAACTCGGCTTTCTCCAGCACAGATGCGAAAACCTTACAGCGGTTGCCGATGAGCGTATCATGAATCATGGTGTTGGGGCCAATCTCACAACCTTCACCAATCACGGTTTCCCCATACAAACAGGTGTTGGGCCAGATAACCGTGTCGCGGCCAATCTGCACAGAGGCATCAATATAGGTGGTTGCCGGATCGATCATCGTCACGCCAGATTCCATCCAGGCCGTGTTGATCCGGCTGCGCAGGGCAGTCTCAGCCTCGGATAAATGCACGCGGGTATTGATCCCGATCGTCTCGCACTTATCCTCCGCCACCAGAGCTTGCACAACTTGCCCCTCGGCAACGGCAATCTCCACCAGATCGGTGAGATAATATTCGCCCTTGGGGGACATATTCACCCGGCGCAGCGCCGGCCAGAGCCATGCATCACGAAAACAGTACGCCCCCGCGTTCAACTCGCGGATCGCCAATTGCTCCGGGGTGGCCTGTGCTTCTTCCACGATTGCCGTCACGCTGCCATCTGCGCCGCGCACCACACGGCCAAAACCACGCGGGTTCTCTGATTTCACGGTCAACATCGTCAGCGGGCCATCATTGGACGCCTGGCGGTTGACCAGTTCCTGCAAGGTTTCAGAACGCAGCAAAGGCATATCGGCGCTGATCACAACAACATAATCAGCTTCACCAGCAGCCACAGCCGCAGCAGACTGCACCGCATTAGCCGTGCCCAATTGCTGTTCCTGCACGGCAAAGCGGGCCTTATCGCCCACGGTTTCCCGCACCTGGTCTGCGCCATGACCCACCACAACCACAGGGGAAGCGGAACCCACTTTCGCCGCCAGGTCCAGAGAGTATTGCAGCAACGGTCTTCCACCCAAAGGATGTAACACTTTGGGTAATGCGGAACGCATGCGCGTTCCCTGCCCTGCTGCCAGGATCACTGCTGTTACCTTCATCCTATCCATACTCCTTTCAAGAACACTTTCCCTGCCAGGTCAAACGATCTGCACCGGCACAAAGCACAGTTTGACACAGAATTAGCAATACGGGCTTTGCACTGCCAAAGCGGCGCAAAGCCCGTCTGCGTGGGCAGTATTTCGTAAATAGCAGGGGCGCCTGGATTCGAACCAAGATTAACGGATTCAAAGTCCGGTGTGCTGCCATTGCACCACGCCCCTAGGTTGTTTCCATTCTACCAGAAACACCTGATTTTAACACGAATTCAGTGAAACTGCCAATACAGCAATTCTCAATTTAGATTTGCAGCAACAATTTTAATCGCTTAACGACTGAAGTCGGACCTACAACAGCAATATTTTCATCATATTGAGAATTGCTGCTGCCAATGCTATTGAATTGCCAGTTATCGAAAATTGTGCTATAAATTAATAGTTGAATTTTTTATTCAACCCCAAATATCATCGACAAATCCATGCTGAAATTTTAGCCGACTGGCTCTTTCCGTTGATTTAAACTATTCCAGTTGAGTGTCTGCTTTTTATCTTTCTAAGCGGTTTGCTTATTGCAAGTGGAATCTTCACTGCAATGAATCTTTTTTTAAATACAGAAAGGAGTGCATAAGGAAAAACAATGTCACGCATGTCCTAACAGAAACACCATAATCTTTTTTGGAGGAGAAAAAACATGTTACGTAACAAAATTTTACTGGCAGTCAGCCTGGTGATCGTTGTCTCAATGGCATTGACCGCCTGCCAACCCACCGCAGCACCGGAAGCCGTGGTTGAAACCGTCGTTGTTGAAGGCGAAGGCGAAGAAGTTGTCGTCGTTGTTGAGGGCGAAGCCCCCGCAGAAGAAGCTGCCCCCGCTGCCGAGAAAGTCCTGAAACTCAGCATCAACCAGGAATTCCCTACCATTGACCCGTCTCTGGCCTGGGATGTGAGC
>JAIOTF010000229.1 GCA_021107195.1 Anaerolineaceae bacterium
AAGAATTAGTAGATTATCTTTGTCAAGATTAGCAGTCAAATAATAATAACTCTTTATTTATGATGCTGATCATGACAAAATTGACAAAACTAGACCATTGGTATACCAAAATAAACATTATGAAAGATGAACTATTTGCCGAACTGGTTGCCAATGTAAAAGAAGACGGCGCGATTTCACGCGGCGAAAAAGCCCCCGCGCAGTTTCAAGCTGGAACCCGTTGACATCAAACAAATCTGGAATGGCTATAAATCTACTCAGGAACAGCTTACCGTCACGTTAAGAATTAGTGAAAACAATCCAGAAGAATGGTATTGCTTTATAGAAGAAAACACCAACTATTTTATGCGCCTTTACTCACGCCTCCGGCGGGATAAGGCGCTTGAAACCCTCACCGAGGGCTTCGTGGGCATCGCCAATCACAATGAAGGCGTCAGAGTCTTTCTCATAAACCAGGGCTTTGATCTTGTTGACCTCAGAACGGGTAACGACGCAAAATAAAACTGGGTGTTCTTTGCCTGTATAAGCTCCTGACCCCTCTAAAATAGTCACACCGCGCTCGAGGACGGTCATGATTTCCTTGGCGACCTGTTGATGACATGCGCTGATGATCATCACCGTGCGCAGGATACTGGGGCCTTCCAATACTAACTCGGCGGCCAGACCGCTGACATACATAACTATCATGCCGTACAAGGCCAGTTCCCAGCTCCAGGCGAGGCCGCCAGCGAGCAGCACGATCGTATCGGTGGCGAAATAAGCCTGTGTCATAGGGACCCCCTTGCGGTGATACAGGATCTGCCCAAGGATGTCGCTGCCCCCGCTGGTGCCCTTAGCGCGGTAGACCAGCCCCAGTCCAGCGCCAAACATCACCCCGCCGAAAATACTCGAAAGCACCAGGTCATGGGTCAGCCCTTCGGCAGGCATCACATACACCAGGATATCGGTCAAAATGGAGAAAACTGTGATGGCAACACCGGTGCGGATGGCAAAACGCGCGCCGCCCAGATAACGCCAACCCAAAAAGAACAAGGGCAGGTTGCCAATGAAGACCATCAAACCAATCGGCCAATCGGTGAAGGAATTGACGATCTGCGCCGCGCCGCTCACACCGCCGCTCAAGAGCATGGCCGGTATAAGGAAGAGCCGCATGGCCAGGGCCTGGATCAATGCCCCCAGAATCAGCATCAAATAATCCGCCGCCATCCGCCAGGACAGCTCTTCCTTTATTCTCACTGTTCCACTCATATTTTGTCCCTCACTTCTTGCAAATGAATTTTCCTGGCTCGATGCGTCATTCCAAACACAGGTTTGCATGTCAAGCTGAACAAAATTATAAGACTGCATGGGGGAAAATGAAAAGGGTTTTGCGACTTTGAGAAAGCAATTAGAAACCGCTATCGTAAATTGACTTAAATTCTACCTTCGACTATGATATGTGTATCTCTGAGGACATCTCTTCTGCTTTCTGTCCCTCATTCGAGGCACAAAAATGATTCGCAAAGGGCGCAAATATGGGTTGGTATAACGCCGCAAATGACCTGACATTCTTTAAATCACTGCCTAAAGTTGAACTGCATCGCCACCTGGAAGGGTCGGTACGCGTGCGCACATTGAAAGAAATTGCCCTGGAGCACAATGTTCCCCTGCCACCCCAGACGGGTCAGTTGCGTCCGCTGGTACAAATCCAGTCGGGTGATCCGTTGACCTCAGGCAATTTCCTTTCCAAATTCCAGCCGCTGCGCCAGTTCTATCGCTCACCGGAAGTGATCACCCGCGTGGCACGCGAGGCAGTGGAAGACGCGGTTTCAGATGGCATCCAATATCTTGAACTGCGCTTCACACCGGTTGCCCTCGGCCGCTCACAGAACTTCCCTCTGGATTCGGTGATGGACTGGGTGATCGAAAGCACCCAGGAGGCCAGCAGGAAATACGGGATCACAACCCGCCTGATCGCCAGCGTCAACCGGCATGAAAGCCCAGAACTGGCCAAAGAAGTGGCCGGACTGGCTGCCGACCGCATCGACAAAGGCATTGTGGGACTTGACATGGCCGGGGATGAAGTCAAATTCCCAGCCCAGCCTTTTGCAGGCATCTTCCGCGAGGCAAAACAGGCCGGTTTGTTCATTACCTTGCACGCCGGAGAATGGAGCGGCGCCGAAAACGTGCGTGAAGCAGTGGAAGACCTGCACGCCGACCGCATCGGTCACGGGGTGCGCGTGATGGATGACCCGGACGTGGTCGCGATGGTCCGTGAACGCAATATTCCGTTCGAGGTGTGCATCACCAGCAATTACCAATCCGGTGTCGTGTCTACCCTTGAAGAACACCCCTTTATGAATATGCTCAAGGCTGGATTGAATGTGACCCTGAACACGGATGACCCGGAAATTTCGGGGATCATCCTCAGCGATGAGTATTACATGGTATGCAGTGTGTTGAAGCTCTCCCGGGAAGCGTTGAAAGACCGCATCGTAGCCGCGGCAGGTGCAGCATTTCTGCCAGCCGCCGAACGGCGGGAACTGGTCAACAGCCTGCGGGATACCCTGCTCGACATCTTCTAACCAGATAGGCCTTGCATTTCCTCATCGTTTACGAGTAATTCATCTATACGCATTAAACCCCTTGGCGGCAATTCCCCGCCTAATTTATTCCTGATGCCTTTCTTATCCTTCACTGAAAACAAACGCATACTGGTTCGCCCTTTCCTCTTTCTGTTAACTGCCATGGAAGGCATATACGCCTTCTACCGCCTGCTGCAAGTCCCCCGTGACCTGCAAGGCGGTCTTTCTGCAATTGTGTCAGTCTTCCTGCTGGCAATGTCCGCCGTGCTGACGCTGGCTTTGCTGGCTGCGTTGTACTATTCCTGGCGTTGGCCGCAGAAAAAACTTCTCGGGGTTGACCCCAAGCAGCACTCCTGTCGTTTGATCACACTCTCGCTGCTGGCCCTGGCCGCCATCCCGCTGACAATCATCACCCATCAGGTTTTACACAACCTGTACCTGGGTACAGACAAGTACATCTACCGTCTGGCGTTTGATCATCTGGACCCTTTCCTGCTGTGGGTCGGGCTGGCCGCTGCCCAATTCTGGGGCTGGGTGCTGTTAACGCGATTTGCAACACTGAAAGAACTATGGCAGCATAACCGCAAAACCTGCCGTACGGCGCTATTGATTTGGATGATCTTCTTGTTAACTGCCCTGATCGTGCGCCTGAGCGGGCTGCGCGTGCCCGAAACCAGTATGACTGCCTGGGCAGTGCCCGCGGTGCCGCTGCTGGAATGGCATATCTGGTTGAGCGGGCTGGCGGCGGCGCTATTTTTCATCCTGGACAAGCCTGCTGTACAGCCTGTACAAGGAATCGGCGTGCGACTGCAAGCCCTGCTGCGCTCAGACCGGTTTTGGTTCTTGCTGATATGGGTAGTGAGCCTGATCCTATGGACTTCACAGCCCCTGTTGTCGAATCACTACGCTACCCCCGGACGAGCACCGAATTTCGAGGTTTACCCATTCTCTGATGGGCTGATCTATGACCAGTATGCACAGAGCATCCTGATCGGTAACGGCATGATGGGCAGCGAGATTCCTGCCCGCCCGCTGTATGTGGTCTTTCTGGCCTTAATGCATGGCCTGGTTGGGCAGGACTACCATCAAGTGATCCTGCTGCAAACAATCGTGCTCGCCATCTTCCCGGCGGTGATCTATCTGCTGGGCGTGGAATTTCATTCGCGGTCATTGGGAATCATGGCAGCCATGCTGACCATCCTGCGCGAGATCCATTCGATCCAGGCCGCCCCCTTTACGCGCAGCGTATCGAATGTGAAACTGTATTTCTCGGAGATTCCCACTGCCCTGGGACTGAGCCTGTTCCTGCTGTTCAGCGTGCGCTGGCTGAAACGACGCAAGCAGCCGGGATTGAACCCGCTGCTGGCAGGCGGCATGCTGGGTATCACCATGCTGATCCGCACCCAGTCGCTGGCTGTGCTGCCATTCGTGCTGCTGGTTGGCCTGGTGATGAGTTGGCCTCATTGGAAAAAATTTACAGCATCGGCTGCCCTGCTGCTGGTCGGATTGCTGGTAACGATCGCCCCCTGGCTGTGGCGCAATTTCCAGATCACTGGTGCGCTGGTGTTTGACCACCCCATGTCGCAGAACTGGGAAATGGCCCGCCGCTATGCGCGGGTGTTTGAAGATGACCCGAGCACGATCCTCGAACGCCGGCCGGGAGAGAACGATGGCGATTTCACCCAGCGGTTGAACAAATACATCGTAGAGGCTATCATCAGCCACCCTGACTATGCTTTCAAAACAATCAGCACCAACCTGGCCAACGGGGAGTTGACCAGTCTGCTGGTGCTGCCCATCCGGCCGGACCCCCTGCAAAACTGGCAGGAATTGTTCCGCCCCCGGCACGCCTTTTGGGAAACATGGCCGGACTCGCTATCTGTGAGCCTGGTGCTGCTGCTGGCGTTGAACATGGGCTTGATCGCCCTGGGAATCGGCGCTGCCTGGCAAAAGCTGGGGTGGATCGGATTGATCCCGCTGTCAATGAACGTGATGTATAACCTGGCAACGGCTGTATTTCAGGTCTCGGGGGTGCGGTTTGTGCTGACTGTGCAATGGATCGCCTATTTCTATTTTGGCTTGGGCTTGATGATCACCATCGAATTCGTGTGGGGGCTGCTCTTCACAGCAAAACAGCGAGCGGATTCTGCGGCAACGGCTGACAGCCTCAAGACTGCAAAAGGGCAGTTAGTGTGGTGGCAAGCGGGACTGATAGCTGCACTGTTTGCGCTGGTGGGGTCTTCATTGATCCTGTCGGAAAAAGTGGTTCCGCAGCGTTTTCAGCCCCAAAATGAGGCAGACATCCTGGCTGAATTGCAGCAGATGCCAGCCGTGCAGCAAAACCCAGCCCTGCAGGAAGCACTGACCCAAATCCCGGCTGACAGTGGCTTGAAAATTTACAAAGGACGCGCCATTTATCCTCGCTACTATGGACAAAATGAGATTGAACCGGATACAGCGAAAACGGCATACGCCACGCTCAATTACCCGCGCATGGTGTTCTTCTTCCTGTCGGAAGAGCGCAACCAGGTGGTTGCGCTGCCAATGGCACAAATTCCGGAGCATTTTCCACATCCGTTGGATATGATCCTGATCGGCTGCCCGCAGGAATTGATGATCGAGGCCCGGTTGATGACTGCTTTGGATGACACTCAGGCACTGTATATCTCAAATATGAGCAAGCTGAACGCACCTTGTACTCCTTAATTCAAAAAATCATTTATAATCTGACTTCCAATTTATTCACATCAGGAATTTTAAATCCCGGCTCATTTTGAGGGGCAAGATGGCCCTTTTTGAGGAAATCGCCACACTTACCATAACAAAAGAAATTGGGTACAAAGCGAGAAAAAAATATGCATATCCTAATCACAAACGACGATGGCGTACACGCCCCGGGGCTGCTCGCCCTGGCACAAGCCATGCAGACTTTGGGCAAGATCACGATTGTAGCGCCCGACCATAACTGGTCAATGTGCGGTCATGTCAAAACCCTTTTTACACCGTTGAACATCCAAAAGGTTGAACTGGCCGAAAGCATCACCGCCCTGTCTGTTACTGGCGCGCCCTCGGATTGTGTGGCGATCTCCTTGATGGGAATGCTGACGGAAAAAGTAGACCTGGTAGTTTCCGGCATCAATCCCTATGCCAACCTGGGACATGACCTGACCTACTCCGGCACAGTAACGGCCGCGATGGAGAGCCTGATTCACGGCGTGCCGGCGGTGGCCGTCTCAATGGATGGTCCAGACCACAATCATCAGGGGCATGTCGATTACAGCACGGCCGCAGCCGCAGCCAGAGAAGTGGCCAAGCGTGTGCTTGAAAACGGTTTACCGGCCAACACACTGCTGAATGTGAATGTGCCCTATATGCCCATGTCAGAGTTGCGCGGCTACCGCATTACCCGCCAGGGAAAACGAATCTACCTCGATCAATTGATTCCCGAAGAAGCCGGGCTGGCGGAATATCAAATCGGCGGTGACCCGCCATTGGGTGAAATCGAAGACGGCACTGATTTTGGCGCATTGGCTGAGGGATACGTTTCTATCACACCCATACACCTTGATATGACCGCCCATCACTTGATGGAAACGCTGCAAGAATGGGAATGGGGAAACCAAGTTGCTTAAAGGCGATGAAATTTGTATATGCTGAGCCTCACGCATCCTGAAACTGCTCGGGAAGCTGTGAGTGCAGCTATCGAAAAGCTCACAATGCAGATACAAATTATGCAGAGCAGCCTACACATTGACCAATCAACTTGCCTTTCACCTTGTTTTTGCTATACTGATTAATGAGGAATGTAACACAGCGGCCAACACAAACATCTACCCTTCTACCTGTGTTCTATAAGGAGACCAAAATGGAATTCGCTGTACGTGATTGGATGCTTGATCTGGTGGTGTTCATCGAACCTGATGCAACCGTAACAGAAGCCCTGGAAACCATGCGCAGGCGTTCCATCAATAGCGTGATGATCAATAAATAGAATACGAATACCGAATACGGTATTCTCACCTCCATTGATGTCTCAGACAAGATCGTGGCCCAGGAACAAAATCCTTCCAAGATCACGGTGGCTGAGATTATGACCTCCCCTATCATCACTGTTGATGAATATACGCCGATCAAAGATTGTGCGAAAATTATGCATAAAAACAAGATCCATCACCTGCCAGTTGCCAACAAGGCGGGAGAAGTGGTTGGAATGATCTCGGCTACAGATTTCCTGGTAGTCGCAGAAGCAATGGGACGTGCCCCAGGCGAAACGCTGCGCTAGAGTTCCGCTTGTAGTAACGACTTTAGTCGTTAACCGATGATATATTCAACGGCTGTGCAGCAAGATATGCTGCACAGTTGTTTTATATCTTTCTACTTTTACTTCGCGTTATAATGAAGCTGATGAACGCAAACAAAATTCGTACTATTCTCTTGCTGTTGCTTGTGCTGGCCTTCTTCGTACAAACCGTGCCCGCGGTTCAGGCCGCTCCATTGCATGAAAGCGCCAATGAGTTGATCGATGCGGTCAACAATTTGCGCATTTCTTAGGGGATGACGCCATACGAGATTGACGGCAGCTTGATGTCCCTTGCCCAGGCGCAATCTGAATACCAGGCATCGATCAGCACGCTCACCCACAACCGGGCTGATGGAACCGGGCCGGGAGCAGCAGGAATCACCGCTGAAAACATCGCCTATGGTCCCATCTCGCGGGCGATGGCCTCCTGGCTGGATGACCAATTGCACAAAGATACGTTGCTGGGCTTTACCAGCGGCTATGTCGGAGCGGGCATGGCAGCCGATGAAAACGGCACCGTCTACTTCACGCTGGCGATGCGCCGCAGATCTGATACCACGCAGACCTCTTTCATCGCCCCGCCTGCTGCCACGCAAAGCGGCGGCACGACCAGCACCGGCAGCGGCACCCCTACCGTGGAACCCGTTCTGACCGTGACTCCTCAGAAAGACGGTACGATCTATCACACGGCCGCCCGCGGACAAACACTGTGGGACATTGCCATTTCTTATGGGCTGACAATCGTCGACCTGGTGACATTGAACCGGCTTTCTCCCAGCAATCCAATCATCTACGAAAACCAGGAAATTCTGGTGCAGGCTTCCTACACGCCGACCGTCACCCCCACGATTACGCACACCCCCTTGCCGCCGACCCGCACCCTGCGGCCGACCTTCACCCCGCGTGCACCGCGGCTCACCAACACGATCACTCCCACCCTCACTGCAACCCCCAAACCGCTGCTGCCGGATGTGAACTTCCTGCAAGGGGACAGCCGCAGGACGACTGCAATCCTTCTGATCACAATCTGCGGGGTTGGCCTGCTGGTTGTGGTATTGACCGGCGTTTTCAAAAAACGTAAACCGTAACAAAATATCTTTTTTCACCAGAAGTCATTCATAAGCGGTGAAAGGGAAACGATAATATGCCCCTCTTTCAAAAGAATTATTCAGCCGAAGACCTGAACGAGCTTGAAGCCCTGGGTGATGTCAAGGGAATGATCAAAACCCTGAAAAGCCCGGATACCGACACACGCCTCAAAGCAGCCGTAGCGCTGGGAAGAATGAATGGTGAGGATGCGATTGCGGCATTGATCCATACCTTGCAAAATGACCCTATCGGATCTGTGCGCTATTTTGCCGCCACCAGCCTGGGCAAAATCGCCGGGCCGGAAGCGATCGCCCCGCTGACCGATGCCCTGCGGGAGTCAAAACACAATATTCATCAGGCGGCAGTTGAAGCGCTGGGCGAGATCGCCGAAAGAGTGCGCAATCCAATCCTGTTTGAATCAGCCACCAGAAAGCTGGTCCCGCTGTTGAAAGCCAACCAGGACGTGCGCGAATCCGTGATCACCGCTTTAGGCAAGATCCGAGACCCGCGCATAACCCAGGCGCTGGCTGCTGTGATGGCAAAAAGCTATATGAAACCGGAGATCCGCATGGCAACCCAAGCCCTGATCCGGATTGGGAAACCATCAGTCGAACCTTTACTACAAATCCTGAGCCACGCACAGGACTTGAATGCGATTGCGGCGGCATACGCCCTGGGGCGCATCGCCGACCCCGCTGCCGCCCCAGCCTTGATCCAGGCACTCTATCACCGCCACGATGAAGTGCGCCGCCAGTCAGCAATAGCTTTAGGACGGAGCAAAGCCCTGATGGCCGTTCCCGACCTGGTTGCTGCCCTGGAAGATAACGATGCACCCGTGCGCGTGGCTGTGGTCAATGCATTAGGCGAAATGTGTGCGAAAGAAGCTGTTGAAACCCTGCAATCGATGGCAATCTATGATTTTCAAGCCAGCGTGCGCACTGCCGCCGAAGCAGCACTGAAGAAAATCGAAGCATAAAATATACTGAGGCAAAAAGAAAGCGCAAGGCAGCTTGACCGCTGCCTTGCGCTTTTATGATTCTCTCAGAGTCTCATCTATGATTCTTCAACACAATCTTTCTTCTGTTGGCGTGCAGGATCCGGCCAAAGCGCTCGCAAGTCCTGCATAGTCTGAGAAGGAGCATAGCTGTCCCCGGTGATTGTCGACATTTTTTCTTCCATTAATTCAATTCTGTGGGAAAGGGTGCGCACCGCATTGCCAACCGCATCCGGCAGAAAATCATGATGAAGGTCCGGGCGAGTCGGTTCGGGCTCTTTGCGCACCCGCACGCGGCCGGGCACACCCACAACGACAGAATTGGATGGCACGTCCTTGACAACCACTGCATTGGCACCGATGCGGCTGCAATGGCCGATGGTGATCGCCCCCAGGATCTTTGCTCCAGCCCCAATGACCACATTATCACCAATGGTGGGGTGGCGTTTTCCTTTTTCGATGCTGACGCCGCCCAGGGTCACGCCATGATAGAGGGTTACATTATTTCCAACCTCAGATGTCTCGCCAATCACCACGCCCATACCATGATCGATGAAGAAACCTGCGCCAATTTCTGCTCCGGGATGGATCTCAATGCCAGTGAAGAAGCGGGCGATTGTCGAGACCCAGCGGCCAAGCAATTTCAGACGGTGATTCCACAGCCAATAGGCAATGCGATAGCTCCACACGGCATGCAAACCCGAGTAGGTAACCAACACTTCCAAAAGCGATCTGGCGGCCGGGTCGCGGTCAAACACTGCGTTAAGGTCCTGTCGGACTCCCTGAATAATTCGTTTTAACATAGACAACCTCAATCCACTGCCAAATCTTCGTAAAGGGCGGTACTCAAATAGCGCTCGCCATAAGAAGGAATAACCACGACGATCAGTTTTCCAGCGTTTTCCGGCCGTTGGGCCAACTGCAAAGCTGCCCAGGTTGCCGCACCGGATGAGATACCCACCAGCAGGCCTTCTTGCAGCGGCATCAGGCGCGCTGTACGATATGCATCTTCATCTTTAACGCGAATAATTTCATCAAAGACCTCCGTATTCAATACTTCTGGCACAAAGCCAGCGCCGATGCCCTGGATCTTGTGTTTTCCTTTTTCGCCGCCAGAAAGTATGGGCGAAGCATCCGGTTCAACAGCCACAACGCGGATAGCGGGATTGAAGGCTTTCAAACGCTCTCCGGTTCCGGTGATGGTGCCGCCCGTGCCGACACCGGCAACAAAAATATCAACCTTGCCGTCGGTATCGCGCCATGTCTCTTCGGCGGTGGTGCGGCGGTGCATGGCCGGATTGGCCGGGTTGGCAAACTGGTTGGGCATGAAATAGTTCGGATCGCTGGCCACCAATTCCTCTGCCTTGCAGATTGAACCTTTCATGCCTTCACTGCCCGGGGTAAGGATCAGCTCTGCCCCATAAGCGCGGATGAGCATGCGCCGTTCACGGCTCAAGGTGTCAGGCATGATGATGACACATTTGTAACCCCTGGCTGCGGCAACCATTGCAAGGCCAATGCCGGTATTACCGCTGGTCGGTTCAACAATGATCGAATCCTTGTGAAGCAAACCCGCCTGTTCGGCAGCCTCGATCATCGCAAAGGCAATCCTGTCCTTGACACTGTGGCCGGGATTGGCATATTCCAGTTTAGCGACAACTGTAGCAAGGCTGTCCCCAACGATATGATTCAACTGGATAAGAGGGGTATTCCCAATCAGCCCTGTTACATCTTTTGCAATATTCATCTTCTGCTTCCTTTCACCCTGTATTTTTACCGC
This sequence comes from Anaerolineaceae bacterium, assembly GCA_021107195.1. Lineage (GTDB taxonomy): Bacteria > Chloroflexota > Anaerolineae > Anaerolineales > Anaerolineaceae > SMBSF63. The sequence goes on from JAIOTF010000229.1 coordinate 10,728, forward strand.
TGAGGCAAGCAAAACAGGGGCAATTGTCCTTCTGTTTACGCGACTAAATTGTCGTGTAACTCGTATATGTTAATGTGAAAGATAATTTAAAGATCAGTATATAATTTATCAATAAATTATACCTTATTTATCTTATTAAAGAGATTCTGTTCGGTATACTATTCTTACCAAAATTTTGACGATAGAGGTGTAATATGAAAAATAATCAAAAGAATTCCCTGATCTTCGGCTTGTTTCTGATCGCGATTGGCGCATTATTCATTTCCTATCAATTCATCCCCGGTCTGAAATTTACCCTGGAGGGAATGATCACCTGGCCATTGATCATCATTGCCTTCGGTGTCTACCTGTTGGTCAAGAATCTGATGGATAAAGACCAGCATGGATTGGTTTCCGCTTGTGTGATCCTGGGTGTTGGCGGAATACTGTATTGGCAGGAAATGTATGCGGCGTGGGGAGCCTGGTACAACTGGCTGCTGATTCCCGGCTTTGCCGGTGCTGGTCACCTGCTGGCAGCGCTGATCAAAGGTCGCAGCGGCGGATCGCTGGAAAAGGGCTTGTGGCAAATTGGATTGAGCGCAGTATTGTATATCTGCTTCAGTCCACTCTTACGGATTAACTGGTTATTTGGCCAATATTGGCCTGTGCTGTTGATCGCTGCGGGCGTGTTTCTGATCATTAAAGCCATTCGCAATAATTGACCCGCTTTATTCATGAATAAGTAGAAAGAAAAAATTTAAATGAAAACTCGTAACGTTTTTTGGGGTGTGATCATCCTGCTGGTCGGCGTTCTATTGCTGATGAATACTTTTGGCATCCTGCCGTTCAGCATATGGGAAATCTTCTGGCCGGTGATGCTGATCCTGGCCGGGCTGTGGTTCCTGTTAGGCAGCAAGTTCGTCAAAAGCAGCCGGGAAACCATTTCGTTTTCGCAGCCACTGGAAAATACAGAACGGGCAGAGATCGAGTTCCATCACGGGGCTGGTGAATTGAATATCTCTGCATTGGGCAGTGATAATCATGAGTTGCTCCTGGACGGCACCTTCGGCGGCGGCATGGAACATGAGGTCTCGCAGCGAAGCGGATTGACCTGGTTGAAACTGCGCGCTCCAGTGGAGAGTTTCCCATTCGGCGCCTTTCCGCACAGAGAAGGCTATCACTGGGATTTGGCGCTTTCGCAGCATGTGCCGCTGCAATTACAATTGAAGACAGGCGCGAACAAATCTTTGCTCAACTTGCAGGACCTCAATGTGAGCGACCTGAAACTGGAAACCGGAGCGAGCGACACCGAAGTGATCCTGCCGGGCCAAACAAACCACGTCAGGTTTACGGTGCAGTCCGGCGCGGCAGCGGTAAATATCCGCGTTCCACAGGGTGTGGCAGCGCGCATTCGCATCTCCGGCGCTTTGATGGGCGGCGATGTTGACCAAAATCGCTTCCCGCTTTCTGAAAGCGAGCCCGGGCGCAAGGTTTACCAAAGCCCTGATTATGACAACAGCCCTCAACAGGCAGACATCCTTGTTGATGCCGGTGTGGGGTCAATCAATATCCACTGAACTGAATAACAAATAATTCGTTCCTACAACTTGATTAAGGATTTAAAAATGAAAACATTGAACTGGAAAATGATCCTCGGCATCGGCCTGCTGCTCCTGGGCGGCTTGACTTTGCTGGATACATTTAATTTGATTCCCGGAATGGAAAATGTTTGGGGTTGGACCATGGCCTGCGTCTTTGGCCTGGGCGGGGCAGCCTTCCTGTATGCCCTGACGATTGACCGGCAGGAAAATTGGTGGGCAGTGATTCCCGGGATGGAACTGCTGGGTCTGGGTTTAACGATCGCAGTGAGCGCATTCCCCGGGTTGGAGCAGTTGGGGGGTATGATCTTCCTCGGCAGCATCAGCGCCGCGTTCTGGATCATTTACCTGATGAGCCACAATCACTGGTGGAGCATCATCCCCGGCGGGGTGCTGGCTACGCTGGCTGTCGTGGCCGGAGCTGAAGGGGTGTTATCTGCTTATAGCGGCGTGGTATTCTTCCTGGGACTATCGCTGACCTTTGCCTTGCTGGCACTGCTGCCAACGGGCGATGTAAAAATGAAGTGGCCGTGGATCCCTGCTGCGGTGCTGTTCGCACTGGCTTCTGTGCTCGCACTTTCCGCAGAGAACCTGCTCCAATACCTGTGGCCAGTGGGATTGATCCTGGTGGGATTATACCTGGTCGGACGTACGTTTCTTAAGAAAGAATAAGAATGGAATTGCCCAGAGGGCATTCCTGTTATAAAAGAGGTAGAGAATGAAATCCAAACTTTCACGCAGTCAGACTGACAAGATCCTGGGCGGAGTATGCGCCGGTCTGGGTGATTATCTGAACATTGACCCCGTCTTTGTGCGCCTGTTCTTCATTATTCTCACAGCAATAGATGGCATCGGACTTATGATTTATTTCCTGCTGTGGATCATCATGCCGTCTAAAGCACAATCCAATGAAAACGGCAAATTTGAAATGGATCAAATCGGCGATCGTGCCCGGGAAATGGGCAGCGAATTCAGCCAGGCGGTCAGCAAGCCCAACCCCCAGGGCGTTAAATATCTGGGCGCCGGGTTGATCCTGGTGGGTGTATTCTTCATCTTCGAAAGAATGATACACCAATTGAATCTGCGCTGGTTCACCTGGGTCAATCGCGACATCTTTTGGGCATTATTGCTGGTCACCGCCGGAATTGTTCTTCTGGTGCGTGCATTCAAAGAGAGGTAAAAAATGGAAGACAAAATAACACAAAAAAACACCGGACACCGAAAGCGGCACAGCATTTTCTTCCCGCTGCTGCTGGTGGGTATGGGGGTGATCCTGCTGCTGCACACAATGCGCGTTCTCCCCGGCTCAGCTTGGGGTACGATCCTGCGCTACTGGCCTGTGCTGCTGATCGCCAGCGCCCTGGACAGTATCTATCGCGCTGAGGGCTACGTAGGTGCAGTCATCTGGGGTGGCATTGGCGCCTTCCTGCTGCTGGGCAATCTGGGCATGCTGCCCAATGCGAGTTGGACAATGCTGCTGCGCTGGTGGCCTGTGCTGCTGATTGCGGTCGGTCTTGACCTGATCATTGGCCGTCATTCAATCTGGTCGGCAATGATCGGTATTGTGCTGGGGGTAGTGATCCTGGCCGGGATCGTGTGGCTCTCTGTGGGCATGAGTCCCGTGGTGACCATCGAAACCCAGGATTTGCAGTACCCGCTGCAAGGAGCAAAAACGCTCTATGCCAACATTTCGGCCACCGCTGGCGAAGTCAATATCAGCGGCGGGGCACAGTCTGACAACGCAGTAGAAGCGATCATCACCAGGAGTGTCAATGAAGAGATCGACGATGCGTACACAGTGAAAGACGACAAAGGGTATTTTGACCTGGAGAACAAAGGCCTGTTTGTGCTCTATCCGGCTTTGCAAAGTCCCTCCGCCAAAACCGCTTGGGAAGTGTATTTCAACGAGGAAACACCGCTGGTGCTGGAAAGTGAGCTGATCGCCGGCGAACAAAGACTCGATCTGAACGATCTGCAAGTGAAGCGGTTCAACATCAAAACCATCTTTGGCAGAACCACGCTCGTGCTGCCCCGGAAAGACTCTTTTGACGGGGATGCTGAAGTGATCTTCGGTGAGCTGCTGGTATATGTGCCTGAAGATGCCGCTGTGTGCATTTATGCCGATACCGGAATAACCGGTATTGACCTGCCGGATGGATATATCAGGGAGGATGATCTGATCCTTTCGCCGAGCGCTGAAGAAGGCGACGGGTGCATGGAACTGAACCTTAACCAGCCCATCGGCAGCCTGCGCATCGCCACCTACTAAGAAAAATACGCCCCCGCCGCTGGCGGGGGCGCTTTAGTAAAGAGGCAAAACCCTGAAAACACCTATCCCTGCTGCAAAATGGGGGTATTCAAAACTGAACAAAAGGTGATCCCCCAACCGATTGAGGGGGGCAACCGGCTGAAGGATCATTCTTATTGTAACATTTTCAATCCCGCGAGGCAAATCATCTCATAAAAATGAAAAAGGGTCTCAAATACAAGAGCTATATTCCCACTCTTGAGCAAGAAGAAAACAATATGCGTTTTCTTCTTTTATAACTGTCGCGGGAACTATTTGAAACCCGATGTCGTCTATAGCGCAGAGGTCAGAAACAGCGGCTTTGCGCCACTGCGAGACCCGAAAATTCTTTTATATTCAGGAGAACAAATACATGAAACACAATTCCCTCAAAATCCTGGCAGTGATAGTGCTGCTAAGCGTAGTTCTAAGCGCATGCGGCACAATCCCGGCAGCAAACAGCAACCCTTGTCCACCGTCGATCAGCGTTACCGGCAGAAGTGACATCTTCTTAACTCCGGATATCGCTTATGTCTACATCGGCGTGCATACCGAGTCGGAGAACGTCGCAGATGCCTTGAACGAGAACAATGCGCAATCGCAGTCCATCTCGAGCACCCTGGAAGAGCTGGGCGTTGCCAAAGAAGACGTTCAAACCAGCGCCTTCAATATTTATCCTTTCCAGGATTACGGTCCTTTTGGCCCCACCCCGGGAGCAACTGAAGACCCACCCACTAAATATGCTGTGGATAACACGGTGTTCGTGACCGTGCGAGATCTAAGTAAACTGGGGCATATTCTGGACAGCGTGGTACGCAATGGTGCCAACAGCATCCACAACGTGGAATTTGACGTCGAAGATAAAACCGAAGCGTTGGCCCAGGCTCGCAAAGAAGCGATCGAAAATGGCCGCTCCCTGGCCGAAGAAATGGCACAGGCAGCTAACATCAGCCTCGGCGATTTGATCAGCCTGAGCGTGCATGGTTCAGACAATGCCCAACCGTTGTATATGGAAAAAGGTCTGGGCGGGATGCGCGCTGCCAGTGAAGTCCCAACCTCGGCTGGACAATTGGTGCTGACGATGTATGCCGAAATGAATTTCGAGATCAAATAGATTCGGGAAACTAAATCAAACCTCCCGCCTCGGCAAGCTCATACAATGCAGACGCATACAATGCAGACGCATACAATGCAGACGCATGCAATGCAGAGGCATACAATGCAGACGCATGCAATGCAGAGGCATACAATGCAGAGGCATACAATGCAGACGCATGCAATGCAGAGGCATATTATGCAGAGGCATATTATGCAAAGCAGTGAACAGTTTTTATAAATGATAACGCCCCGCCTGATTAAGACGGGGTATTTCTATCGGTTTTAATTGGCGCAAAATCCTTGTTTTTACACTTCCTTTATTTCCGCTATCGCCCACTACCTCCCAAGACATACTGACAGCACATGCTTCACGCTCTCCGTCCTTTGCGTTATAATCATAACTGTCACCCGGGGTACGCATTTTCATGCGCCGGCTCTGACCAGAGTCAATCCCAAACGGGTAAAAATGGAGGAAGAATGGCTTTAGAAATCATCTGGTATGGACATTCCTGTTTTCGATTTACGGAGCGCGGTATGGCATCCGTGGTCACCGATCCGTTTGATTCAGACAAGATTGGTTACACACCCATCAAATTAAAAGCTGACATCGTCACCAGCTCCTGTAACCTGCCCGGACACCGCAATTTGTCTGCGATCAAGGGTTCGCCTTTTGAGATCGTGGGCCCAGGTGAATACGAGATAGGCGAAGTATTCATTACTGGCGTACAAACTAATGGAAAAAAGAAAAACACGGATGAGATCACGAATACACTGTACCTGATCGACTACAACGGTTTGACCATCGCCCACCTTGGCAATATGAATCACATTCCCAGCCAGACCGAAATCGAAACGCTGGGCAATGTTAACGTCGCTCTGGTACCGGTTGGCGGTGGAAGTGGATTGAACGCCTCCAAAGCCTCCGAAATCATCAGCCTGCTGGAACCCGATCTGGTGGTGCCGATGCATTACAAAACCCCTGGCTGCAAGATCGAGCTGGACCCACTGAACAAGTTCCTGAAAGAAATGGGGCTAAACGATGTTGTTCCTGAAGCCTCATTGAAAATCGACAGCAGCAGGGCACTTCCGGAAGACACCAAAGTGATTGTCCTGACCCCGAAGATCTAAACCAAGGAAGCCTGCGGTGACTGTTAAATTGATCATGAACTGGGATATCACCCCACAACAGGAACGGGAATATTTTGAATTCGTTATCCGCGAGTTTATCCCGGGCGTACAGCGTCTGGGGTTTGAACTGGGTGATGCCTGGGCGACCGCCTACGGGCACCAGCCTCAGATCATGGTCACGGCTGTCGCTCCGAGCCAGGACGAGGCAGAAAAAATCATCCATTCAACGGAATGGGCAAAACTTACCGATGATTTGATGGGCTTTGTGCAAAATTATTCGTGCAAATTGATTGAATCCAGCCGCGGTTTCCAGTTCTGAAAATTGGTGTTCTGTTTGCAGATGAGGCAAGACCACAGAAGATTGTTTCTGTAAATCCTGCGTCATCTGCCTCTTTATTTAAAGGATAATTCCTGCATGCCCTCCAAAATTGCTCAACAACTCCTCAACTGGTATCACGAACATGCGCGCAGTCTGCCCTGGCGGGAAGACCCCGCCCCCTACCGGGTGTGGGTGTCCGAGATCATGCTGCAACAAACCAGGGTTGAAACTGTTCTCGCATATTTTGAGCGCTGGATAGCACAATTCCCCAATGTTAAGATACTGGCTGCGGCCCACGAGCAGGAAGTGTTGCAATGCTGGGAAGGCCTAGGCTATTACAGCCGCGCCCGCAATTTGCACCGCGCCGCCCGAATAGTGGTTGATGCGCATGGGGGGGAACTCCCCACAGACCGGCAAACGCTGGAAAGCCTGCCGGGGATTGGCCCCTACACGGCCGGGGCAATCACCTCGATTGCTTTTGGGCAAGACGAAGCCGCCCTTGACGGTAATATCCGTCGGGTATATGCGCGCTTGTTCAACGTTGACCAACCGACCCGTGAAAGAGAAACTGAAAAACACCTGTGGGCAATCGCGTGCCAGCAGCTTCCTTCCGGTCAGGCAGGTGATTATAACCAGGCGCTGATGGATTTGGGCGCCACGATCTGCACCCCGCGCAACCCAAACTGTGAAGCATGCCCGCTGCAAAATCTTTGTGAGGCCTACACCCTCGACGTGCAGGAGCTGCGCCCGGTGAAAATCGCTCGTCCGCCAGTGCCGCATCACACCGTGGCAGCAGCAGTGATCCATCGCTATGGCCTGGTGCTGATCGCCCAACGGCCGCCCAATGGATTGCTGGGTGGATTGTGGGAATTCCCGGGCGGCAAGCAGGAAGATGGCGAAAGCCTGCCGCAAGCCTTGCAGCGTGAGATCATGGAAGAGCTTGATACGCAGATCGAGGTGGGAGAGCAGTTAGGGATTTACAATCACGCCTATACGCATTTCAAGGTTACCCTGCACGCCTTCCACTGCCGTTTGACAGGTGGCGAACCACAAGCCCTGGAAGCCAGCGACTTGCGCTGGACAGCCGTCTCCACCCTGGGCGACTTCCCCATGGGCAAACTCGACCGCATGATCTCAAAAGATTTGCAAGGAGAATAAATCCTTTTTTGATAGCGTAAAAGTATTCCTTCTTTTCCACCAACCTTTAAAATCCACATAGTACTGTGTTTTGTAATGGACCCCAAAAACTGGACACCCCGCTAAGGGGTAGGGTAATATTCAGTAGAGAGGTTCAAAATGACAGGACGAAGAAGATTTACAGCAGAATTCAAAGCAAAAGTGGTATTGGAATTG
>JAIOTF010000365.1 GCA_021107195.1 Anaerolineaceae bacterium
AAGTCCTCGCAATCTACACATAGCTCAAGCCCACGCTCGCTGGCGCAAGCCTGGATCTTGCAGTTGCGGCAGTGATTGGGCTTGCTCCCGTCAGTACCGCGGCAGCCTTCACAAGGCTTTTTCTTTTTTAGATGCACATAACAAACTGCGCAGTTGACTCCGCAGAGGGCCAGCATGAAGGCCGGGATTTTCTGAGGCATTTTCATGGGAGCAATCCTAATTCCTGCAAAATTTCCAGGCTTATCCTTTTGGCGTTCTCCCCATTGGCAAAACCATTGGCATCATCGCTCTCGAAATTAGTGGCGAAGAAAAACACATTATCCTCCGTCTCCAGATACCCTACGAACCAGCCCTGAAAGACCTCAACGCGAATTGCTGATCCAGTCTTTCCACTCAGTTTGTAAGTATCTGTTTCTTCCAGCACAATGATCTCTTTGACAATGTCCATCGAGCGCTGCGAGAAGGGCAGTTTATCATGATACAGGCGCTTTAGAAAATCCACCTGCTCATCCGGCGAAATGCGCAGCGCACCATCCAGCCAGAAGCTGTCGATATTGCCAGAAATGTCGGCGTTCCCATAACCGGCTGCCTCCACGTAAGCGCGCATTTCCTCCCCGCCCACCTGCCGCGCCAGCTCCTGATAGTACCATATCACCGAGTTGCGTATAGCCGTTTTTAAGCTGTGATCTTGATGCCAGACAGGCACATTGTAGTTGGTGCCATCCCATTCCATCACATGCTTTTCATCCGGAAGGACGCCCGTTTCCAGGCCGATCAAGGAATTGAGGATTTTGAATGTTGAAGCTGGTAAATATTGTTCTGCACAGCGCTCCGGATTGTAGCGAATGTAAAGATCATTGTTCAAATCATACAACACAAAGGCACCCGGATACTCGCCAAAATATTCCCCCAATTCAGGCAAGACCTCAGAGGCAGGATTGGCCGGTTCAACAGATATGGATGGACTTGGTGCTGCACTACAGCCCGCCAGATGAATGCCCATCAGCACGATACTGAGAAGAAAACGAAAAATAGGATTAAAAATCATTTCCACGACACTATCATATTGATTATTCTTCCTTCTCCAACCACTGGCGCAGCAGGTTAGCCTTCTCCTGCCTGCCCATCGTCATATAGGCCTGGTGCTCATAAGCCAATGTCAAGCCGGGCACCTGCATCCCATCAAGTTCAACTAAGCATGTATGTGCAGCTACATCCACCTTTGCTTCCCACGTCCCATCCGGCAGCAATTTCTGCAACCCGCCAATGATCTCCACTTCAACATTATCGATAAGCAATTTTCCCAGATGAGAGCGCATCCGCTCGGATGCAAGATAACACACAGGCGTCACCACATATTCAGGAAACAGAGACTCCATTTGATACGCTCCAGCCTGGTCCGTCTGGATGTCAATATCATGTACCTCGATCTGCATCCCCTGCATGGCCATATTCAAGCTGCCGGTAACCGCCCACAAGATATTTGTGTGTTCCAGGCGGGTATAGACTTTTCGCAGGGCATTCAAATGGTGAGCTTCAATCATAATTACCCTATTCATGGTTGCTTTGCAAGCCAATGCGGATCTCCCCGGCGAACTGCGCCAATTTATCCTGCGAGGCATGACTGTTGTCCCAATCCAATAGAATACCGTCTCCTTCAAAGCGCGGCACAATATGCAGGTGAAAATGAAATACATCCTGCTGTCCCACAGTCCCATTAGACTGAACCAGATTCAATCCCGGGCAGCCAGAGACATCGCGCACGCTGCGGGCAATTTTGACTGTGGCCTTGAAAATACTCGCAGCCAATTCATCATCAAGATCAAAAAGATTCTCCACGTGCGCATGGGGTATCACCAGCAGCTTGTAAGGGGTTGGCTGTTCCAGGCTGAGGATCGCGAACACAGTGCCATCATCATATACACAATGCGCAGGGGCAGCCCCGGCTGCAATATCACAAAAAATACAATCACCCATCGGTGCAGCTCCTCTCAATTCCAGTTCCACCACGTTACTTATTCATTATAAGGCTGCAGCCAGACAAGTCAATAAAAAAAGAACGCCGCAGATACGACGTTCTTCATTGCTTCCATTCAACATGGTCAGGCTGCCCACAGCGGGGCTGGCATTAAAGGGCAGCAACCGACCAAACAGAACGATTTAGAGACCTTTGAGGTAAGTGGCCAGAGCCAACAGAGCAAAACCTGCAAACACGAGCCAGAAAGACAGAGCGGACAACACAGGAATGGCGACGAAATTAGCAATCAGGCCAACTGCGCCAAGAGCAACTGCGATCCACCAGGTAACAACTTTCGGTTGATTAAGTTTCATAATTATCTCCTCTTTCGATAATTGAATCCGGGAAGCTCGCTTCGCCCCGTGGTCACATAACCAGCCGCAGAGAGCATTCCCGAAAGATGTGCAGTAGTCTCGAGTGCACACCTTATTAATCAATACAAATACCTATCTTCTGTGGATAAGTGCCCAAAAACTGTGGATAAGCATATGCCATTGGTGGAAAAAAATCAATTTCTGGGGAAAGCTACCCGCATAAACAGGTAATTTCACGCACGATTTTGCAGCATAGTGGATAAACAAGGGAGAATCTGTTGATAAGTGTTAAAAATCCGTGGAACAAAGGGGATAAACCTGTGGAGAATTCCACTGGAAGCGTGGATAAGCGGCGAACATGCTGCTTTCGTCAGATTTCTGTGGAAAAGTGACGAAAAACTGTGGATAACCCGGCCAAAATCGGGGATGAATGTCTCTGTGCTGTGGACAAAGCAGCGGATAAAACGGGGAGAAAGTATGGTTTCCACGGGATAAAGGCCCGTTTTTGGTGGATAAATACTGGCTTTTTGTGGACAAACGGGGATTCCTCCTCCCATCCGGGAACCTGTCTGGCCCGGGAATCGTCTTTAGGTTAGAAATTACGGTGTGCAACTGAACGCGGGTTTAACCGTAGATTCAGATACAGCATCCCGAATTGACGTACAATTAGAATGTGATGATGTGTTCCCAACCACCCCTGCGGCAAGGGTTATGCCGCAAAGAAGTGCAAGTGATGAAAATGTCAAAGATCAAATTTCTCTTTCTTTTGAGTTGTCTGCTCCTGATGACTGCGTGCAGTCTGCCAGGGTTGAAGTTCGCCCAGCCCGCCACCCCGGACGTAGCACAGATGCTGGATGCGGCGCGCACGGAAGCCGCTCTGACAGTCACAGCAGGGATCATCGACCACGCCACACAATCCCCAGTGCCGCCTAACCCTTCGGGCACAATATCAGCGACCATAGCACCGACCACGACCGCGCTGCCCAGCAACACGCCGCAGCCCAGCCTGACCAACACGCCAACCGCCACCAGAACCGCCACAATCACCCGCACGGCGACGCGTACCCCGCTGCCCGGCGGCAACCCGAAAATCGAGATCGTAGGTGTGGAAAAGAATCAGGCGGTCAGCATTAAAACGATCAATTTCCCTGCCAATCAGATCTTTACGATAAGGATAGGCCCGTTCAGTGAATTTTCCAGCAACAACAAGGTGACCGGCTCGATCTACTCCGGGTCGGGCGGGCCGATGATCTTCACCGTTCTCATCCCCAGCGAGTATATAGACGTGGATAGATTCACCATCCGACTGGACAGCAATCATGGTTACTACGCCTTCAATGCGTTTGAGAACGTGACAAGCGGGACAGTCAGCTATACTGCAACACCTGTGCCAACATACAAATGCGAAGTGAGCATCTCGCCCAGCCTGTACACCATATTCCCTGTCAATGCAGATTTCGACGCTGTGTGGGAAGTGAAGAACACCAGTGATGACGCCTGGGGAAAATCCGCGGTGGATTACAAATACGACAGCGGCACCGAGATGCAGAAGTATGGAAAAGTGTTTGACCTGCCAGAGACCGTGGACCCCGGCGAGTCAATCACGATCGTAGTGGATATGATCGCTCCGGGAACAGTTGGGACATATTCCACTACCTGGGTGCTCGCCGATGGCGGCACAACCCTGTGCAAGCTACCGGTTACGATTGTGGTGAAATAACGGCTGAACCCGCACACTTCGACAAGTTCATATCATGCAGAGCAGCGTGCGAAAAAGTTAAATGTAAACCTCCCGCGGTTTAACACCACGGGAGGTTGATTGGTTTAATCAGACAGGCGCTTAGATCCAGCCGCGCAGTTCCATGGCCTTGACCACCCGGTCGATGGCGACCATATAAGCTGCATCTCGCATATAAACCTTTGCCTTGAGGGACATATCCAGTACGCTGTGGAAGGCCTGGGTCATCTTGTTGTCCTCTTTTTCGAGCACTTCCTCGCGCGTCCAGTAGAAGTTCATGTCATTCTGGACACCCTCGAAATAAGACACGGTCACGCCGCCGGCATTGCACAGGAAATCGGGGATCATGAAAATACCGCGTTCCTTGATAACTTCATCAGCCTCGGGGGTGGTGGGGCCATTGGCGCCTTCGGCAATGATCTTGACCCGGCTGCTGATGCTCTTCACCGTTTCTTCATTGATCTGGCCTTCCAGGGCAGCCGGAATAAGGACATCCACGTCCTTGCTGATCCAGGCATCGGCCTCTTCGATCTTGTAACCGGCCTCGACTGCTTTCTCTTTATCAATTGAGCCGTATTGATCGGTAATACTCACCAGGAAATGCGGATCTATGCCGTCTTCCTTGCTGACAGTGTAAGGCATGCGATCTTCACGATCCCAATAGGAAACGCACACAACAGAGCCGCCCAGCATTTCCACAAAGCCAATTGCTGCGTATTGCGCAACATTGCCAAAGCCCTGCACTGCAGCCCGGCATTGCGTGGAATCCAGCTTGAGGTGCTTCATCGCCTCGCGCACGGTGTAAACGACACCGTAGCCTGTGGCTTCGGTGCGGCCCAGTGAACCGCCGCCGCCGACCGGCTTGCCGGTGATCACGCCCGGGGTGTACTGTCCTGCCAGGCGGGAATATTCATCCATCATCCAGCCCATCATCTGCGGGGTGGTGCCCACATCCGGGGCGGGAACATCCTTGCGCGGGCCAATATTGGCCCACATTTTCTGCACCCAGCCGCGCACCAAGCGTTCTTTTTCTGATACGGAAAGGGTGGAGGGGTCAACGATGACACCGCCTTTGCCGCCACCCAGGGGAATATCCGCCACCGCGCATTTCCAGGTCATCCACATCCCCAGGGCGCGCACGGTATCCATCGTCTCGGCCGGGTGGAAACGGATACCGCCTTTGTTCGGCCCGCGGGCATCATTATGCTGCACACGGAAGCCTTCAAAGACTCGCAGCGTGCCATCATCCATACGAACAGGGATGCGGAAGTGATATTCGCGCATCGGCCAGCGAAGAAACTCTCGCACCGGCGGGTCCAGTTTCAACTGCTCTGCAACATGATCAAATTGACTTTGTGCCATTTCAAACGCATTGGTTGAAGATGCCATTCCTGATTTTTCTCCTGTCTGGAACCTAGAAAAAATTTAAAGGATACAATGATCGGCGGTAAGAAAATAAATAAACGGACACACCGGTTGTGTGTCCGTTCAGGGTACAGAGATTTATGCAGAGAATGCTCTGCAAGGTTTCCTCCACCGACAATTCCATACTATAAAGGTAGCAAAGAATCCGCAAAGCGTCAAGATGACGAATCTCAATATTCTTATATGATTTCCGTCAACGTATCTATACAGCTTTGTCAGACAAATCGTCTGCAGCAGCCAGTTGGCGATGGAGCTCGGTTTTAAGTACCTGGGGGTTGGCCTTGCCGCGG
>JAIOTF010000342.1 GCA_021107195.1 Anaerolineaceae bacterium
CTTCCTGTCCCTTTTTATCACTAAAAAATTCGGGGTTGGGATGACCCAAGTTGGGGAAATCTTCGCCATTTTTGCCATCTTCGGCGTCTTCGGCAACATCATCGGCGGGGCAATGACCGACAAATTCGGACGCAAGACGATGCTCATCTTTGGGCTGGTGGTCAGCGCTTTAACCTCCCTCCTGATGGGTTTTGTCAATGATTTTAACGCATTCTACTTCCTGTCCGCTCTTGTCGGACTGTTCTCCAATGCCGGGGGACCGGCCCAGCAGGCGATGGTGGCCGACTTGCTGCCCGAAAAACAACGCGCAGAGGGGTTTGGGGTAATGCGGGTGGTTGCCAATCTGGCCGTTGTCATTGGCCCCGCCATCGGTGGGTTATTGGCCTCACGTTCTTACCTGTACCTCTTCATTCTGGATGCGGTCATTTCCACCATCACCGCTGGCTTTGTGCTAATTGTTCTACCCGAGACAAAACCCGTAATCAGTGAAGAACAAGAGAAGGAAAGTTTTACTAAAACACTCTCCGGATATGGCACCGTTCTCAAAGACCGTCTCTATGTGGTCTACATTCTGATCTCAATGATGCTGACAATTGCTTACATGCAGATGAATAACTCTTTGCCGGTTTTCCTGCGCGATGTGCATCAGATCGCCCCGCAGGGCTACGGCTACCTGCTCAGCATGAACGCGGCAATGGTCGTGGTCTTTCAATTCTGGGTTACCCGGCGCATCAGTAAATACCCCCCCATGCTGATGATGGCACTCGGTACACTGCTGGTAGGTGTTGGCCTGGCAATTTTTGGCTTCACCAGCCTGTATGCGGGGTTCATCATAGCAATGATCATCCTCACCATTGGAGAAATGATCTGGTCACCAGTTGGGCAGGCGCTGGTGGCCCGCTTTGCGCCGGAAGACATGCGCGGGCGTTACATGGCGCTCTTTGGATTCGCCTGGATCATTCCATCTGCAATCGGTCCACTGGCGGCAGGCATCATCATGGATAATTACAATCCAAACTGGATATGGTATGCCTGTGGAATCATTTCGGTCGTGGCTGCCCTGGGATTCAGCGCGATGCATGTCCGTGCCGGACACCGCTTTGACACAACCCTGTCAAAAAAACCTCCAGTAGAAACCATGCAATTGGCTGAATAATATTTCAGGAACCCCATAAAAAACAAAAAGGCCCACCGCAGTGGGCCTTTCCCATTTCCAGCTTCATCCTACCGCTGAATATGAGGTGTCATCCAGAATACCTTATCCTCGTGCGAAGAACCGTTATTGTCCACCTCCAGGATGAACTCCACCTGCTGACCATCCAGACCAGAAAGGTCGACATCAATCCGGGTGTGCATCCCTTCGTATACTTCATGCCAGGATCCCAGCGAATAGATCGTACCATTTGAAGCAGCATACTTCAACTTGAAGGTCACATCACAATCATCCATATCAGTCATACAACCTACCAATGCCTGGAATCGATCGCCGCTGTGCACGATGACCGCCGGATAGCGGCCCGAGATGATACCATTGGCACCGCTGCTGGGGATCACCACCAGGGTGATCTCGTCATCCTGATAATCATCTTCAATCTTTGGATCAAAAGTGCGATTGACAGACCCATTACTGAAATCGTCATGCGCCGAAGGGCAGGAAATAATACCAGACGCATTCGTCCAGCGCGCCGAGCAGAAGTTGGCCGCAAAGTCGAGCGGCAGCTCTGGCGGCCAGGTGGACTGCTGACTGATACTGCGAATCTTTACCCAGAAGGAAACATCCGCATTATCGCCCAACCCGAACAAAATACCATCTGAACTGCGCAAAGACCAGAAGCCCTCGTAATCGCCCTCGGCGGCCGGCGCTGTCAGCGTCACAGAAACATCCACACTCTGTCCGGGGTAAACCGTCTGGTTCAAACTGACCACACCGGAAACACCCATCGCGTTGCCGGCGCGGAACACCAATGAATAATCCGGAGTCCAGGTACAGGAGCCGGCATTGCGCAGCCGCCAGGTTTTGACAAAATTAGT
This sequence comes from Anaerolineaceae bacterium, assembly GCA_021107195.1. GTDB lineage: Bacteria > Chloroflexota > Anaerolineae > Anaerolineales > Anaerolineaceae > SMBSF63. Next base: position 2,032 of record JAIOTF010000342.1, read on the forward strand.
CCCGGGCGCAAAAACCGTCCCATCCGGGACAGTGACATCCAACATGAACTGAATGCGATGGCACGGTACGGCTGTCGCCGTGGGGTAGGGCGTAGACGTCGCAGGCGGCTGAGATGTGGCGGTTGGCAAATCTGTTGTTGAGGGCTGCGATGTTGCTGTAATCACCTGCTGGGAAGGAAGCTGGGTAGCTTTCGCCAATGCAGTTTCCATCACCGAACGGGTTAGTTCAGCCGCCACAGTTTGGGCAACTGCCGTATTCAATTGATCTACGTCGTTGATCTGCGTCACGCCAAAAGATGGCAAACAAGCCCCCGCCACCAGAGCTGTAATCGCCAGCACAACAGGAATGATCCATTTTTTTGCAATCATTTTTTCTCTCCTTATCCATGGTTCTCTATAGCAAAGACGGCACCTGGCTCTGAAAAGTTCCCTGATACGGTAAATCAAAACCCTCTTTGCAACTTTTTTCCACGATGGACGTATATCCTAATGAACCCAAAAATCCATGAACAGCATTCTGTTCATTGCATTAATTATAAGGAGAGTTTTGATGAACACCAAACGAATTGTTTTACTTATCTCGCTGATTGCAGCCGCTTTTGCACTAAGCGCCTGTGGTATCCGGGTCACCCGAGGCTCAGGGATCATGGCAACAGAAACCCGCGATGTCAGTGATTTTGATGCCATCCAGATCGACGGTTTTGGCAATCTGGTCATCACCCAGGGCGACACCGAATCCCTGAAGATCAAAGCAGAAGACAATATTCTGCCGCACATCACCAGTGAGGTCAAAGGCAGCACGCTGTACATTGGTTATGAAGATAATCGCCGGAAAACCAATATCTTTCCCACAGAATCAGTCACATTTTATATTTCAGTCAAAGACCTGCGCAGCATTGACCTTTTCGGTGCAGCCGATATCGAAATGGAAACGCTGAAAACCGATCAGTTATTGCTGAATGTCAGCGGTGCAGGCAACACCGAGATTGACAACCTGCAAGCAGAAAGGCTCGATGTCACCTACAGCGGCGCCGGAAAATGCCGGTTGGGCGGCGAAGTGCAAGACCAGAACATCCGGTTCAGCGGGCTGGGCGACTACAACGCAGACAATCTGCGCAGCCAAACCGCCAGTGTCACTCTCAGCGGCGCAGGCAATGTCGAAATCTGGGTCGAAGAATCTCTCAATATTGAGGTCAGCGGGGCAGGTAATGTTGAATACTGGGGAAACCCGCGGGTTACCCAAAACGTCTCCGGCATTGGCAACATCCAAAGCCTCGGCAGCAAATAAAATAAATCCGTTTCCCCTGATTGCAAACCAGGGGAAATTTCACCAGAATGATGTATAAACCAAAGGAGTCACCCATGTCTGAAAATGAAATCTCTCCCAATCAAGTCCCCACCGGGGAAGAAAAAGTTCCACCGGTAGACGAAGTCCCCACAGAGGAAGAAATCCCAACCCCGGTAATGGAAAGCGAGCCCATTCCAGATGCAGAGCCGGCTGTCAAACCCCGCCGTGCAGTCAAACCCAATAGGAACAACCTGGTAATCGGTGTGTTGTTGATCGCCGTCGGCCTGATGTTCATCGGCGGCCAATTGCTGGATATCCGCATCGGGCGCTTCATCTGGCCATTCTTCATCCTTGCCCCCGGGGCATTACTGCTTTCTTTTGCCTTTTCCGAGAAAGTGACCAATGGTGAACCGCTGGCCGTGTTCGGCAGCATGACCACCACCCTGGGCCTGCTCCTGCTTTACCAAAGCGTTACCGGCCATTGGGCAAGCTGGGCCTACGCCTGGGCACTGTTGGCACCGACCTCGATCGGTGCCGGGTTATGGCTGTACGGTGCACGCAAGGATCGCCCGGATCTGATCAGCTCCGGAAAGACAGTCGTTACTGTGGGGATGATCATCTTCCTCGTAGGTGCGGTTTTCTTTGAAATGCTGCTGGACATCAGCCGTTTTGGCAGCATCCTCATCCCCGTGGTACTGATCCTGCTGGGCGGTTTCCTGCTGTTCAGGAATCTTTTTAGTAAATAGATAGAAGGAAGGAAGGAACAAATGCAGAAAAACACAAAAACGCTACTCATCCTTGCGCTAAGCACGTTGGTGCTTCTGGCTTGCAGCTTTGGCGGCTTTGGCGTGGTGCGCGGCTCCGGAAAGATCGTCAGCGAAACCCGTGACGTCAGCGGTTTTGACCAGGTCGAAATTGAGGGCGGCGGCAACCTCTATCTTATCCAGGGAGATACCGAATCGCTGGAGATTGAAGCAGAAGACAATATCATGCCCTACCTGCGCAGCCGTGTGATTGGTGACCGCCTGGTGCTGGACTTTGATGACACCTCCAAAAAAAGCTTTATTACCACGCAACCGGTCAATTACTACTTAACAATGAAAGATATCCACGGATTGGCGATCAGTGGAGGCGGAGATATTGAGACACAGAAAATTTCCACCGATAATCTGAATGTAGATATCAGCGGCTGAGGAAGCTTGAAAATAGACAGCCTCGATGCCGACATCCTGCAAGTCCAGGTCAGCGGCGGCGGCGACATTTTCATCTACAACGGTACTGTGGATGAACAAGATATCCATGTCAGCGGCGGTGGCAAATATGATGCCGAAGACCTGAAAAGCCGGACTGTCACTGCCAATATCAGCGGCGGCGGTGACCTGGTCGTGTGGGCTGAAGAGACGTTGACAGTGAATATCAGCGGCGGCGGCAGCGTGTATTATTACGACAGCCCAACTGTAGATAGCTCCATTTCCGGCGGCGGGGATATCGTCCAGCGCGATAAGTAAATATCCATTAAAATAAAAAACCGATCACTTCGACAAGCTCAGTGACCGGTTTTCTTAAAAATGAATTGTCATTGCGAGCCCCTGAAAGGGGCGTGGCAATCCCCAACACAGAGGAGGAGATTGCCACGTCGCAGCTACGCTGCTTCTCACAATGACAATTTCTTGTAAATTTTGTCCGCGTTGTTTACTTATTCACCTGGAAAGTGGTATCACCTTCTTCCAGAAAAGCCACGATCTGAGTCGCGGCAGCAGTGCCAGCGTTGATGTTGGCTTCCACTGTCTGCGCACCCATCTTCTTGGGAGTGAAGAAATAGCGGCCAGCGTAAGATTCAAACTCCGCCACACATTTCGGAGCAACGTCCGAAATGTAAGCAAAGCCAGGTTTGTCAGCCATCACCTTGAGCAAATCAGCCTCGTGGATCACTTCAGCGCGTGCCGTATTGACCAGCACAGCCGGTTCGGGCATCGATGAGAGCAGCGCATAATTGATTGACTCTTTGGTCTTCGCATTCGCAGGAATATGCAGCGAGACGTAATTGCAGGTGCTGTACAATTTTTCCGCCGATTTCACACAGGTTACGCCGTCTTTTTCAATCGCTTCATCCGGGATGAAAGGATCAAAAGCATACACATCCATACCCATGCCCCTGGCAATCAGACCAACACGCCTGCCCACGTTGCCGTAAGCATGAATACCCAATTTCTTGCCCTTCAACTCGGTGCCCGGCTTGCCGTTAAAACCGCCGCGCGCCAGATAGATCATCATCCCGATCGCCAGTTCAGCAACCGCATCAGAATTTTGCCCGGGTGTATTCTCCGCCACAATGCCCTTCTCAGTAGCCGCTTCCAGATCGAGGTTGTTGTACCCTGCTCCGGCGCGCACCACGATCTTCAAATTCCTGGCTGTCTCGATCACCTCGCGGTTGACGTCATCCGAGCGCACAATCAACGCATCTGCATCTGCCACCGCCTTCAGGAAATCTGCCTGATCGGCATACTTCTCAAGCAAGGCAAACTCATAACCGGCTGCTGCAACAATTTCTTTAATCTTTTCAACTGCCGCAGGCGCAAACGGCTTTTTCGTCGCCACCAATACCTTTGTCATTCTGGTCTCCTTATCTACTCAACGATCAATGCTGGGCTTCGAAATCGCGCATGGCCTGAACCAATGCTTCCACACTCGCCTTGGGCAATGCATTGTACAAA
>JAIOTF010000162.1 GCA_021107195.1 Anaerolineaceae bacterium
AATACGGCTTCATCGCTTGATACTTCTTCTGTAGATCTAATACTTGTTCTTTGGTTGATTTGTTTCTCATTCCTACAGTATAATCTCTCTTTTCATAAATATGTCTGTTATTATTTTACGGCGACTTTCCTGCCTGAAAACCACTGTTTCACGCCTTTTTAAGTTATACTGACTGGTAATTACAAGTTGTGTTGAGAAATGACAGAAACATGAACAGCAGAGAACGAATCTGCAATATCATCGCCCGAGAACCAGCAGACCAGGTTGGTCTGTGGCTAGGCAACCCGCACGTCGACCTGTGGCCAGACCTGGATGCCTATTTTGGCACCGAGGGTGACGAAGCGCTGCGTTTGAAGCTGGATGATGATATGCGCTGGATCACCCCGCATCATATTCCCGGCTATTACCAGCACCCTGCCGGTCGGAAACCCTTTGACCTGGGCTTTGAAAAGACCTATCACGGACAAGCTGGCCCATTCGCAGAGACGACAGACCCCAAAGAACTCGACGATTACGAATGGCCGGACGTGTCCTACCTCAACGAGGAAGCCACGCTGAACGAACTGCGCAATGCGGGAGACTTCTACCGGGCGAGCGGGTACTGGACGTGCTTCTACCACGACATCATGGATTTGTTCGGGATGTCAAATTATCTGATGAAGATGTATACCCATCCGGAGGTGGTGCACGCCGTCACGGACAGGGTGTGTGATTATTATTACAAGGCCAATGAAGCCCTGTTCAAGGCGGCCGGCGGCCTGATTGACGGGTTTTTCTTCGGGAATGATTTCGGCACGCAGGTGAACCTGATCTGCGGGCCGAAGCAGTTCGACGAATTCATCATGCCCTGGTTCCGCACGTTCACCGACCTGGCACACCGCTATGGATATCAGGTGATCCTGCACTCGTGCGGTTCAATCTACAAGGTGATCGAACGGCTGATCGAGGCCAAGGTGGACTGCATTCACCCTTTGCAGGCACGCGCCAGGAATATGGACGCCGAGACGCTGGCTCGGGATTTCAAGGGACGGATCACGTTCATGGGCGGGATCGATGCCCAGCATATCCTGCCGCATGGCACGCCACAAGAGGTGCGGGAAGACGTACTGCGGGTGCGCAAGCTGCTGGGGCCGGATTTCATTGTCAGTCCCAGTCATGAAAAGGTGATGCCGGACGTGCTGCCTGCCAATCTGGAAGCTTTGGCACTGGCAGCGCGGGAGAAGATATAGACATACCGCCATTATTGGTATTCCATCTTTCTCCTGGCCCAACAGGTATCGATAACCTGTTGGGCTCTCGTGTTAAGGGAAGATGCGAGTTCGTGCCAAATCCCATTCTTATTGTGCTGCCTTTTCCTTTATAATCTTTAGTGTTTCCGTTATGATGATTATCTAAAGGCGGTTATCCAATTGGAAAAATCGGTAATCAAAAAGGGAAGATATGGCTAATACAGACAATAGATTTTTCACAAATGAACCAGGCGCTTCATTACTGGATCGCTTTAAGAAGACATTGAAAGATGTGCAATACTTTGATGCCCTGGTAGGATATTTTCAAACTTCCGGATTTCACCAACTTTATGAAGATTTTGAGCAAATTGAGAAGATCCGGATTTTGGTTGGTCTTGGCATCGATAAACAGGCCTTTGAAATCATCGATGACGCTCAAAACCAAATGGAATTCAATTTCACCCACAAAGAAACCAGAGATTTGTTTACGGATACTGTAGTGGATGAAATTGATCAAACCTCAGATACTTCTCAGGTTGAAATCGGCATTCAAAAATTCATTGAATTCCTGGATTCTGGAAAAGTTGAGATCAAAGCACACCCCAGCCAAAAAATCCATGCAAAAGTGTATATCAGCCGCTTCCATGAGGATGACCGGGATTTTGGCAGAGTGATCACAGGCTCCAGCAATTTCTCGTATTCCGGGTTGGTAAGCCAATATGAGTTCAATGTTGAATTAAAAGATGAGCCTGATGTTCAATTTGCACTGAAAATGTTTCAACAGCTTTGGGATGAAGCAGTAGACGTAAATGAAGATTACATCAACTCAGTTCAATCCCGAACATGGCTGAATGACAAGCTGCTCCCCTACATGTTGTACTTGAAAACGATCTATGAATACTTTAAGGAAGACATCAACATTGACCAAACTTATGTGCCTGATCTGCCTGATGGGTTCATGGACTTAGAATATCAAAAGCAGGCAACCATCGCAGCCTACAAGATCCTCCAGGCGTATAATGGCGTTTTTCTATCGGACGTTGTAGGCTTGGGTAAGACTTACGTCTCAGCACTACTTGCCAAACAATTGGACGGAGGCAAACTGGTTCTCTGCCCGCCCACACTCAAAGACTACTGGGAAGAAACCTTTCGGGATTTTGGGATTCGAAAATTCAAAGTAGAATCTTTGGGGAAAATCGACAGCATTGTCGAACACAATCTGGACAAATATCAGTATATTTTTATTGATGAAGCGCACCGATTTAGAAACCAACAAACCAAAACCTATGCGCAACTGGCGGAAATATGCGCTGGTAAAAAGGTAGTACTGGTCACTGCAACACCGTTCAATAATAATATTGATGATATTCTCAGCCAGTTGAAACTGTTTCAAGTACCCAAGAAAAGCTTAATTCCCGGGGTTTCCAATCTCGACCGCTATTTCAAGAAACGCAAACACAGACTGCTGACTCATGATAAGGGATCGCCAGAATACCTGGCTGAGTTGGAGAAAGTATCTGCCGAGATTCGAGAACATATCCTCAAACCTGTGATGGTGCGGCGGACGCGCTCCGAGATCGTGAAGTATTTCAAAAAGGATATTGAAGAGCAGGGGTTATCTTTCCCGGATATTCATGATCCGCATGCGCTAACCTATTTCCTTGGAAATGCGTTGGGGAAAGATTTTGATAAAACGGTGGATTTGCTGAGCGGGTTTTCATACTCCAGGTATACCCCCTTGTTATTTGTCAAACGTAAATTGACCTCTTTTGAAGAGCAACAGCAAAAGAACGTGCGGGCATTTATGAAGATTTTGCTGGTCAAACGCCTTGAAAGTTCCTTCCATGCGTTCAAGAACACCGTGGATCGCTTTGCAGATTCCTATGCGCGCTTTATTGAGATGTTCGATGCGGGACAGGTGTACATCAGCAAGAAAGTGAATGTCTTTGATTATCTGGATGATAACCGGGAAGACGAATTGCTGCAACTGGTGGAAAAAGAAGAAGTAATTGGGATTGCTTCGGATGATTTCCATGATGGGTATCGGGATTTCCTTGAACAGGATTTCTCGATCATTCAACAAATTCAGGCGATATGGTCAAGGGTGGACAACGATCCCAAAATTGAAGCGTTCATCGCACAGATCAAAACCAACCCGGATTTATCAGGGAAAAAGGTAATCATCTTCACAGAAGCCGGAGAAACCGGGGAATATCTCTATAGAAAGTTGACAAACGAGTTCGACGAGAACACGGTACTATTCATCCACGGCGGCGGCGGCGTCTATCAACACAAAAACATTCACGCATCAGGTGCCAAGCAATTGATCCGGGAA
>JAIOTF010000388.1 GCA_021107195.1 Anaerolineaceae bacterium
AATACGGCTTCATCGCTTGATACTTCTTCTGTAGATCTAATACTTGTTCTTTGGTTGATTTGTTTCTCATTCCTACAGTATAATCTCTCTTTTCATAAATATGTCTGTTATTATTTTACGGCGACTTACTTTCCCCGGACACCTGCCGCTGATGTCATATCTCTTACCCGAAGGCAGTGTAACCCGTTTTGCACATCCGCCATACTTCGATCCCACGCGTTGCAGTCACTGCGGCCGGTGCGCCAACAGCTGCCCGGTTGGTGCCATTGATCCGGTCAATATGGCAGTGAATGATTCAAAATGCCTGCGCTGCTTTGCCTGTGTTCGAGTCTGTCCACAGAACGCACGCTCGATCCAACTGAAACATGCCTGGTTGGTGAAACGGGTGCTGAAAAACGCTGCAACCCATCGTCAGGAACCACAACTCTTCCTTTAGAAATACAAAACCGGTGGACAGTATGCTCCTAACCACCGGTTTTCATTCAATACTTTTAAAAACTACTTACGAAGGGCCTTGGCCTCCTCTTGCAAAGCAATGTCTGTCTCGCTTACTAGAGTAGTGACCATTAATCCATTCTCCTGCGAGATCATCCCAAATAGAAATACCCGAAATTAGCGTAGCCATTGCCGCCAGGGCCGATTGTCACCGTCGCAGGATCAGATTTTGCCGTCCAGGTTGCCGGATCAACGGGGACATCCACACAATATGTCCCTGGGGCCAAACCACCAACGGAATAACGTCCATCACCGCCTGTATTAACGCTCGCGACTTCCGCACCAGGAGAACCGCAGCTTCCCTGCCGTATTCGTACACCTGCCCCGCCAAGGCCAATCTCTCCAGTCTGGTACGCCAGGTCGCCATTCCCGTCGCGGTAAACAATCCCGCTGATCGTGCCAGGCACAATAGTTGGCGTTTTAGTGGGCGTTGATGTAGGCGTGGCTGGCAACGGACAAAGCCCTGGTTCACCACCGGTCGGGGTAAAACCAACCGTCCAGCGGCAAGTGTTATCTACCTCAGCAAGTGCTTTCAAAGGATACTGGGGCAATCCCGAAAGCGGTGAGCCTGCTTCATCGTGGGTAAAGTGGTCGTTATAATCGTACCAACCCGGATTGGTCACCCCCTGGTCTACCCAAGCCCCCCACAGAAATTCATTGTCATTATTGATCAGCCCCCGCTTGAAAGCAATTTGTGCTGAATTGGGATCAGTTGGATCCACCCTTGCCCAGGCAACATCGGGGTCATTCCCGATACCCTGATCAAATACCTGCTGATCGTATCCATTTCCTGCCTGCGGCGGATCGGATTGCAGTGCCACTCCATCGCCCACATCATAGTTCGTATCCTTCCACACTTGCACGCCATCCGTAGACCATTCCGATTTCAACCCGGATGCCAGGATCAGCCAATCGCCGCGGCCATCGAGATTCAAATCCATCTCAACACCATAGGTTCCCTTCAGTCCACCATCCCGGGTACCGTGCACGGTGATCTCGACATAGATCCAGTCACCGCTGCGATTGAAGGTAGTAAAGGTAATATCCAAATCCGGATAATAGACCATCCCTCTGCGCTGAATGGTCTTTCAAACAAATTGACAGCAAAATTCTCGCCGCGTGAAGCCCGGTTTTGCCCGGCGGTAGAAGAAGAATCAGGATCAGTCATCCCGCTCTCTCGTCCTCCTGGAAATTCGCCTGGCTGGGTCAGATGGACAATGGTTGCTGTGGGCTGCGGAGTCTCACTTGGGACAGCGTCTTCCGCAGGGGATACTTCCTCCGCCGGCGCGGTAGGTTCAGCAACATCTTCTCCCGTTCCCTGCATAGCGACCCGAGTCCCCTCAATTTCAGTCGCAACCGCCGCAAAAGTCTGCGTCAATGCGACAGATACGTCTACTTCATTATTACTGTCCCATGGCAAGTTGCAGGCCATTAACAACACCAACAAAACTGCCAAGCCCCCTATTACCTTGATCCTCTTTTTCTCAATCATCTTTTCCTCCCACGCAGCCTAATAATAATGCTTACCAAAAAAGTGTTCCCATCCTGCAAGTTCCACCTGACGCCATTTTAAAACAACCCGAACAGAATAAGCTATTCGGGCCGTGAAGGAACTCCCAAGACAAATTCGAATATAAACAATGCGTTTTGTCTCAATCAATATTAACATTATAGAAAAGAAAACAGATTAGCACAAGCCAATACCGCTCTTCTAACCGTTCTCTTAGCCTTCCAAAATAATCGGCAAAGGAACAAATTTTGACCCTATTTTTCCCCAATAACGAATGATCCCAGTAAACATTCGATTAAAACCCATTACAATGAAGGGAGACCCATAAGAATCTCCAAAGGGGGCTGTCGGCTCACCTGCACTGCACCGAGTCTGGCGCAGGTACAAGTGTCAGGCGACAGAGTTTGGTCACAGACAAAATAAATCATCAGGAGACGTCCATGAAACAAGATAAATTTTTAACGAGGATCATCATTGGAATCGTTGCACTTGTTGCTATCGCCTTGCTGGTTTTCTTTACCCGGCAGGAAACTATCCAGGATTATCAGGCTGAAGACCAGCCGCGAGGTGTGGTTTTCAATTATTTACTGGCACTGGATAAAGGTGAATATGAAAAAGCCTATGGATATATAGCAGATATCCCCGGCAAACCCACTCTGACGCAATTCAGGCAGAGTATGGCAATCAATAAAGCGCAATATGGTACCGCTGTGGATGTTTCTGAACAGACGATCGATGGTCAGACTGCATATGTCAATGTGGTGACAGTAATGTCTGGTGGAGGGCTTTTCAATGAAGGTTACCGGAACATTGAAAATGCAACGCTCGAAAAAGTGGGCGGGGAATGGCGGATCATCTCCATGCCCTATGCATTCTGGTCGTATGAATGGAACCAGCCAGAAATTAAGTAAATAGCATTCAAGTACCAGGGAGTTAGCATGAAAACCATCAGAAGAATCTACTTTTATCTTGTAGCATTTATCAGCGCAATTGCACTGGTTTGGGGGATCACCAATCTCCTCAGGTCGATCACCAGCCAGCAAATTACCGGGGATCAATCAACGGTCCTGTCCACGGGGCTGGCACAAATTTTTGTCAGTATTCCCATTTTTCTGCTGCATTGGCTGATCATCCAACGGGATGCCCGGCAATCAGATGAAGAGAAGAATTCACTGGTTCGTGGAATCTATCTCTATGGGATATTGCTGACCTCTCTCATCCCCGTTGTACAAAACCTCATGGCGCTGATGAATCGGCTGCTGCTGCAAGGGGCACGTCTAAACCCGGAGCGGGCGATATTTGGCGGCTATCAGACCCTTTCAGACAACCTCATTGCCATGGGCGTGAACTTCATCCTGGCAGTTTACTTTTATAAAATCCTGCAAGCAGATTGGGCATCATCAACAGATACGGACAGTCTGGTGGATTTAAAGCGATTGTACCGGTACATCTGGATGCTCTACAGCCTGGGGTTGACGATCATCGGCACACAGAAATTGGTTGTTTATATTCTCACCTGGCAGCAGTCAATTGGCTCCAGTGGGAAGGAACAATTCTCCAATGCTTTAACTTTGCTTATCGTTGGTGCGCCGCTTTGGGTATACTGGTGGCATTTAATTCAATCTGTCATCAGCGTTGAAGCAGAAAGACGTTCAACGCTCCGCACGATCATTTTATATATCCTTTCCCTGGTGGCGGCGTTGACTTTTTCGATCAATGCAGGCTGGATCATATACTGGCTGCTGCGCGCCGCTCTGGGAGATGTTCACACATTCCTTGCGCTGCTGGCTCACTGGCTTTGACATTCGGCGTCGTCTGGGCGTATTTCTCTGGAATACTCATGGGTGACATCTCAACGGAAATAAATACGATTAAACAGGCCGCGATGCACCGGATCTATCGCTATATCCTTGCAGGTCTGGGGCTGGCAGGATTGATCTTTGGCACCGCTGGTGTCACCGGATTTATCATTGATCTTCTCACAAATACTGACCTGATCTGGCAAGACAAATACCAGGTTCTGGCTCAAAATCTGGCTGTTTTACTGGTTGGCTTGGTGCTTTGGCTGGTTTACTGGCAAAAGGTCAACCGCGAATCAGTATTGACGGGAGAAGCAGGCGACCATGCCCGCCGGTCTCTCAGCCGGAAGATCTACTTATACCTGGCTATATTTGCGTGCGTCATCGGAACTATGGCGTCAACAGGCTTCCTGATCTATAGCCTGTTGCAAAGCCTGTTTGGCTCTCCCGATTACAACCTGCTCAATGATGTACTGCAATATTCACGGCTGATCTTGCTCTTTGCTGCGTTCCTGGCCTACCACCTTATCTGCCTTAAGCGGGATAACCGCACCCTGACCAGATATCTGGTTGAAAAACAAGCAGCTTTCCCGGTGATTGCCCTGCTCGATCCGGAATCTGCCATGGGCAAGGGAATTCAGCGGGCATTCCAAAGATTCGCAGATGGCATCCCATTACGATTTGTCCTTCCGAATGAGATCCTTGTTGATAACCTTAAAGATGCTGCTACTTTGATTATTGATGGCAGCATTTTTGAAGCCGATGATACCAGCATCATCCGCTTAATAAAAGAATACCAAGGCAAGGTGATCGTCCTTCCACCAGCGAATGGTCGATATATCTGGTTGAATTTACTTCAAAAAGAAACTGATATTCAAAAGGG
>JAIOTF010000148.1 GCA_021107195.1 Anaerolineaceae bacterium
CAATGATCTGCTCGCAGAAGATGATGCAGCAGACACCGCACAGCCAGTGCCCATCGTGGAAGAGGGGAGTATCACTTCCGATGAGGAGGCCAGCCAAAAGAGCTCAAACGACCTGCTTGAAGCCGGCGAATCCTCAATCTTCATCCGCTCTTTGGAGGCCAAACCCTTGCCCAAAGGGAGATACGCGATTCTTATCCCTGGATTTGAAGATCACCAAATTGTCCTGAAACCCTCCTCCCTATCCAGAGCCAGGCTGTTCTTCGACGGCAAGCTGGTGAAAAAAGAAAAACGCAGCAAAACATATCAACTGACCAGTGTCGAAGGGCTGATCGCCAAAGTCGAGATGCGGCCCAGCCTGCTTGATCCATTACCCCAGGTTTGGGTAGATGGAGAAAAGATCATCCTGGCCCCGTCCATCAAATGGTATCAATGGGCCTGGATGGGAATCCCCTTGATCGCATTGGTTGTTTTAGGTGGTGCGATTGGCGCCATTTTTGGCATCACTACCTTACTTTTCAACATTCAGATATTCCGCTCCCGGCTTCCAGCGGCTTTGCGCTACGTCTTCACGTTTCTCATCACCCTGGCAGCGGTTGCCGTGTATCTGGTGGCAGCGGCCTATCTTTCAAATATGCTGCAAGGGTATGCAAGCGTCTAGTAAACAATCCATAGATGCGTACCAAACCTCAAACCCCAATTGCACAAATCCAACAGGATGCAGTGAGATCGCAGCCCAACTCCAACACTTGTGATCCTCTCTTCCGTCCGGGCTTTCAGCACTGATCCTGATGTTTTTCCAAAAGAAAACCTGACAAAAAAAGTCCCCGGCGAACCGGGGACTGATTGCTCCAAAAACGTGATGTTTATTTGTTGTTCTTGAGCAAACCAACGCGATCGTTGAACTCGGTGATCAAAGCATCCATTTCTTCAATCTGACCGTGGAAGTCAGTCCAGTAACTTGGATCGTACCACTGGTCCTGAATCTCTTCGTAGGTCTTGCCCTGCTGCTCAACCCAGGTGTAATACTTGAGGTTGTGCACACGGCGGCGGTCTGCGTAGGTCAGCTCGATCAAATTATCGGTGCCTTCGCCAAGCAGGCTGGCAGCGTAATCAGCGGCAGCGGTGGTCTCTTTGTATTCGCCAAAATCACGGCGGTATTCTTCAACGCGGGTATTGTAAAGTTCCATTGAATCGGTTAAAACGGTCAACAGCACATCATTCTCGCCCAGCTCATAGTACTTGGCCATCTTGATACAGGACAGCACATTGGCAATGCTGGAGAGACCGAGCAGATCAAGCTGTGAAACCACGTCTTCAGGAACACCCTGGCTGACCAGATATTCCTTGCCTTCCGGCTCATTGAAGAGGCGTGTGACGTTGACCACATCGTTGTCGTCAATGGCGACGAGCATATCGGTGTTCTTCACATTGTGGATCCACGGCACGTGCTTGTCGCCGATGCCTTCGATACGGTGGGCGCCGAAGCCGTTCTCCATGAGGGTCGGGCACTGCAAAGCTTCGCTTGCGCAAACTTTACTGGTGGGGAAGATCTCTTTCATGTAATCACCGCAGCCGATGGTTCCGGCAGAACCAGTGGTCAATGCCAAACCGAAGTAACGATCTTTCGGACCTAATTCCTTTTCCAACACTTCTTCCATAGCGTGACCAGTCATCTCATAATGCCACAGGTAGTTGCCAAACTCATCAAACTGGTTGAAAATGACCAGATTTTCGCCAGTAGCGCGCAGTTCCCAGCACTTGTCGAAGATTTCTTTCACGTTGGATTCTGAACCGGGGGTAGCAATCACTTCACCAGCCACCTTGGACAACCAGGTGAAGCGTTCCTGACTCATGCCTTCGGGAAGGATGGCAACCGATTCGCAGGAAAGCAGGGTCGAGTCGTAGGCACCGCCGCGGCAGTAGTTGCCGGTGGAGGGCCAGACAGCCTTCTGGGTTTCGGGGTCAAACTGACCGGTCACCAAACGGGGAACCAGGCAGCCAAAGGTTGCGCCAACTTTGTGGGCACCGGTGGGGAACCATTTGCCAACCAGGCAGATAATGCGGGCATCCACGCCAGTAATGCTCTTGGGCAGCTCAATGTAGTTCACGCCGCCAAACCCACCGCCGGAAGCAACAGGCTGGTTCTTCCAGGTGATGCGGAAGAGGTTGCGGGAGGTAATATCCCATAAACCAATCTTGGACAATTCTTCCTTGATGCTTGCGGGAATCAAGTCAGGGTTTTTCTGCTGTGCGAAGGTAGGAATAATAATATTCTTTTCGCGGGCGCGGTTTACTGCGCCTTTCAATTTCTCTTCATACACAGTTAAATCAATTTTAGCCATTCCTTTTTACTCCTCAAAACTCTATGAATTGGATTGATCGGAAGGTCCCTCACTGACAATATAAAGAGGTCGTCCCTTCACTTCGTCGTAGATCCGGCCGATATATTCGCCGAGAATCCCTAAAGAAATTAACTGCACGCCGCCCAAAAACAACACGGCGCTTAATGTGGTTGCCTGTCCGTAAAATGCCTGACTGCCGGAAAGACGCATAATAATCACCACAATGATGGACAAAATGCTGATTGCTGCTGAAATAAAACCCATGTATGTAGCAATCTGCAACGGTACATACGAAAAACCAGTGATGGCATTCAATGCAAGAACAAGCATCTTGCGCAACGGGTATTTGGTCGTTCCGGCATATCGAGGTGCCCGTTTGTACGGTACACCGATCTGGCGAAACCCCGCCCAGGAAGACATACCACGCAGGAAACGATGCCGCTCCCGCATTTGACCCATCACATCCACTACCTGGCGGTCCAACAAGCGAAAATCGCCGGTATCCAGGGGAATGTTGACATCAGTGATGCGGAAGATCAAACGGTAGAACAAGGATGCGGAGGTCTTTTTGAACCAGGTTTCACCCTCGCGCTCTGCACGCACGGCATACACTACCTGATAGCCTTCCCGCCATTTTTCGATCAACTGTAAAATGACCTCTGGGGGGTCTTGCAGGTCAGCATCCACAACAACCACCGCCTGGCCACGGCTGTAATCCATGCCAGCCGTTACCGCAATCTGATGGCCAAAATTGCGGGCGAAGATCACCGGGCGTACACGCTCATCTGTGGCAGCCATTTGGCGGATCTTGTCGGTTGAACCATCGCTTGAACCGTCATCAACCAGCACCAGTTCCCAGGCTTCGCCGCTTGAATCCATCACCTTGCAAATCTGGCGATAGAGTTCATCCAGCGATTCGGTCTCGTTATAAACTGGCGCAATGATCGTATAAACAGGTTGCATCTCGTGTTTTCCAGTCAACTCTATTTATCCAGATATGCCTGCAAAGCTTCCATTGAAGGCTTAATAATGGGGGCTTCTTCCACAGATTTCATGGCAGACTTGACATCTTTAAGCCCGCTGCCAGTGTTCATCAACAACACCGGATCGTCACCTGTAATCTGCCCGGTTTCCAGGGCCTTGACCAGACCAGCATAGGAAGTGGAGCCAGCCGGTTCAGCAAAGATACCCACCTTGCCCAAAGCAGCAATACCCTTGATGATCTCATCATCGGTAACTAAAATGTAAGCACCATTGGTCTCTGTGGCGGCCCGTACTGCCCGTACGCCATCACGCGGCAGGTCAACGGAGATGCTGTCAGCCAATGTTGTGGCGGAAACGGCTTCGATCTCTTCGGTTCCAGCCAGGTAAGCATTGGCAATTGCGGCCGAACCTTCAGACTGAATGCCAAAGATGCGCGGCATCTGCTTCAGCCAACCCAATTCTTTCAGGTCTTTGAAACCTTTGTGAATACCGGAAATGATGTTGCCATCGCCAACGGAAACGAACACGCACAACGGCTTGTCCAACTCTTCGACCAACAACACCTGTTCCCAAATCTCAAAAGCGGCTGTCTTCTTGCCTTCTGCGGTAAAGGGGTTGTAACCGGTATTGCGGCAATACCATCCAAAGGCTTCGGATGCTTCAATGGTCAGATCAAAAGCGTTGTCATAGGTGCCATCCACCAACATCACCTGTGCACCAAAGACCAGCAATTGGGCGATCTTGGCCGGAGGAGCGCTCTTGGGGGCAAAGATAACATCTTTCTGCCCTACAGCAGCGGACATGCCTGCCAACGCCGCACCAGCATTTCCGGTGGAGGCTGTTACCACAACTTCGGCGCCAATTTCACGCGCGCGGGCAACAACAACAGCACTTGCGCGGTCTTTGAAAGATGCAGTAGCCTGGCGGCCTTCATCCTTGACCCACAACTGCTTCATGCCCAGCTCTTTCCGCATAGCAGGCGGCGCATATGTCGGCGTCCAGCCAGCGGCACGCAACGGAGTTCCCTCACAGCCAGGATCATCTACCGGTAACAGTGGCAAATAGCGCCAAATGGAGGTGTCACGGCTGCTGGTGATGTCCTCAATACTACAATTCTTCTTGATGCCTTCATAATCCAAAACCACGTTCAGATTTCCGCCATCATCAGGGCAAACATAGGTTACTTCTTCAGGTCCGTACTGCTTCCCACATAGGGAGCATTGGTATCCAACGAATTTTTTTGTCATATCCTCTGCCTATATTATGAATAGTTTGTTTTATAAGCCGCGTTGACCGCGGATGTATGGTAAACCGAGCGCTGCCGGCGAACCAACTCGCTTACGGTTGGCCTCGCGTGAACCAATGATCAAAACGATCACAGTGAAAGCATAAGGCAGCATCTTGAGGAAAAAGCCGTAATACGGATTGTAATAAAAAGGATTGGCAAAACCGAGCAGCAGCATCGGGCCCTGAATGTCCAGCACCAGACGGCGCAGCGCACCAAAGATGTAACCGCCAAAAGCAGCGCGGATCGGGTTCCATTGGGCAAAGATCACCAAACCAACAGCTATCCAACCCTGCCCGGAAGTGGTCTTCTCCGCAAAAAATCCAGGAGAAATTGCCAATGAAATGGCTGCACCACCCAAGCCGGCCAGCAGGCCGCCCACGAAAATGTAGAAATAACGCATGCCGAAAACATTGATACCCTGCGCATCCACTGCTGAAGGATACTCACCCACAGCGCGCAGGTGCATGCCGGGTCGCGTGCGGTTGATAAAGTACCAGGCTAACGGGACCATCAGGTAACCAACGTAGACCAATGCGCTGTGGCCGGCAAAGAAAACATCACCGATGAAAGGAATTTGCGAGAGCAATGGAATGTCGAACTTGGGGATCAAGGGAACACCCACGAGACTGTTCAACCCCTCTCCAAGCACCAGACTGATACCCGTTGCCAGGAAATTCAAAGAAAGGCCGCTGACAACCTGATCGGCTTGCAAAGTCACAGTAATAAAAGCATGTACCTGGCTGACCAAACCTGCGGCCAGCATGCCAAACAAGATGCCAATCCAGGGATTCCCGAATTTATTTGACATGGCATACGAAGTCATTGCCCCCAGCAGCATCATACCTTCTACGCCCAGGTTCAAAATACCGGAACGCTCTGTCAGAATTTCACCCAGGGTTGCAAACAGGAGAGCTGTGCCGGTTGCGACACCGGCCTGTAAAATGATCGCTAAATTCATAGTCTACTCCTCCTTCCGGCGCGCAAAGTAGATTCGATAGCGCATGAAAAAGTCACTGGCGATCAGGAAAACCATGATCACGCCCTGGATCATAGTGGGTACGCCACTCGGTTGAATTTCGCGGCCCGCCAGGATCAATGCACCAAACAGGACTGAAACCAATAAAACTGCAAAAGGATTCAACTTTGCCAGCCAGGCGATGATGATCGCTGTAAACCCATACCCGGGCGAGATGTGACCTTGCAAGCGATGCACCACGCCGGTGATCTCGGACATACCAGCCAGACCGGCCAAAGCACCGGAAAGCGACATGACCAGGATGATATTGCGGGCAATCGGAATACCCGCATATTCTGCAGCTTTGGGGTTATCACCAATCAGGCGGATTTCGTAGCCCCATTGGCTTTTGTACAAGATCAACCATACAACGACCGCAGCGATGATGGCAAACACCAGACCAAAGTGCACCGTCAGACCACGGAACTCCGGGATTTCTTTGGCATAATCGGCCAAGCGCGGCAGCCAGGCATTCCGGGGAAAAACCTTGGACATCTGGAAGCCGCCCTCAGACCATTTATCATAAATAAAGTAGTTGTTCCATTCCACAGCAATATAGTTCAACATCAACGTCGAAATAATTTCATTTACGTTTAATTTAGCCTTCAGGAAACCAGGAATAAAACCATAAATGGCGCCCATCGCGATACCGACAATCGACATAACAATAATAAAGATCCATTGGGGGGTTTCTTCGGGCAGAATGGGAGCTAACACAACCAGGCTGGCCCCCCAGGCACCGAGGAAGAACTGCCCCTCAGCACCGATATTCCAAAGACGCATGCGGAAGGCGACCGTGCAGGCCAGGCCGGTCAGCATCAGGGGGATGGCTTTGACCATCGTGTCAGAAAAGACACCCACGCTGCCAAAGGATGAGCGGGCAATGTGAGCATAGGCGCGCCAGGGCTCGCCGCCGGCTGCGGCAATGATCCCGGCTCCCACGAGTAATGCGAGCACAACCGCCAGGAACGACAACATCGAAGAAAACCAGCCGGACGGGCTTTTCAAACGCGGCTCAATCTTCAACTTGAATGGGAATCTCCCCTTGGGTGAGATGTTTGACGTCATAGATTCACTCATTTGACTTCTCCCCTTGCAGTCGAATATCTTCCATCTGCATACCTGTCATCATCAGACCAATCTTCTCGATGTCGCCATCGGCCACTTCTCCCATGATCTCCCCTTCATAGATGACATAAATGCGGTCGCTCAGGGACAGCAATTCTTCCAGCTCTTCCGAGACCAGAAGCACTGCCGAACCAGCTTCTCTTTGCAGCAATAACAATCGCTGCACGCCTTCAATAGCACCCACATCAAGGCCGCGCGTCGGCTGCATGGCAATCAACAACTCCGGTTTTTTGGAAATCTCGCGGGCCAGGATCACTTTCTGCAAATTGCCTCCGGAGAGCAGGCGCACAGAAGTATGAACATTGGGGACGATGATATCGAAGGCCTTTTTCAATTCGCGGGCATACTTGGTGGCAGCCGTATCATTCACCATCCAGCCTTTGCCAATCGGCTCTTCGGTGTAATTCTTCATGATCACATTGTCAGTAACGCTCAAATTGGGCGCGGTGCCGACATGCGTGCGGTCTTCAGGAATATGGGACACGCCTTTGCGAATGCCAGCCTTCGGGGACAAGTTGGTGATATCCTCGCCACCGATAATCACCTGTCCCTCACTGGCCTTTCGCAGGCCAGTGATCACATCGGCCAGTTCGCGCTGCCCATTACCGGCAACGCCGGCCAGACCAACGATCTCCCCTGCCCGCACATTCAAGGTAATGCCATTCAATGCTTTCAAACCCTTGTTGTTCTCAGCGTGAATATTATCAACCGAAAGGATGACATCGCCAGGTTCCTGTTCATTTTTGTCTACACGAAACACAACTTCACGGCCAACCATCAGGTTTGCCAGGCCTGCGCGGGAGGTATCTGCGATGTTAATCCCGCTCGACGTGACCTTGCCCTTGCGCAGCACGGTCACCCGGTTGGAAATTGCCATCACTTCATGGAGTTTGTGGCTGATGAAAGTGATCGATTTCCCTTTTTGGGTCATGGCACGCAGGGTAACGAACAAATCATCAATTTCTGAAGGCGCCAGAACCGCTGTCGGTTCATCCATGATCAAAATTTCAGCCCCACGGTAAAGCATTTTCAGCAATTCAACCCGCTGTTGTTCACCAACCGAAAGCTGCCATATCTTTGCCCGCGGGTCAACATGCAGACCGTATTCTTCTGCCATCTGAGCGACAACTGCATCGTAGTGCGGCAAATTCAGCCTGAAACGGGGCTCGCTCAACCCAAGCAAAATATTTTCGGTCACGCTTTGCGATGGCACCAGCATAAAATGCTGATGCACCATCCCAATCCCGGCCGCAATGGCATCGCGGGGGGAGTTGAATTTTACCTCTTTTCCGTTTACCTCAATGAGACCTTCATCCTGGCGATAAAGACCGGCCAGAATATTCATCAGGGTGCTTTTGCCTGCGCCGTTCTCGCCCAATAGGGCATGCACTTCTCCTTCGCGCAGCTCAAAATCAACGTGATCGTTCGCCAGCACACCGGGAAAATGTTTCACAATTCCGCGCATGCAAACAACATTCCTGCATTCTCTGACTTCGTTTTCTTGATCCATCGTCGATACCATCTCCATTTTCGTCTGTCCTGCTCTGTTGAAATAAAAAGATGAATGATTGCAAAAATAAGTGAATGAGAGCGGGACGATAAGAAAGGGGGCAGGGAAACCCTGCCCCCTGTTCAGGTCAAACTTCAGTCAAGCGATGGCAGTTCAGCGGTAACATTCTCGTTCCACCAGTACATGCCAACTTCGCAGCCGCCCCATGCGGAGAAGCAGTCAATATCAGCATGTTCCATCATTTCGCCTTCAGCCAGGACAACGTTGCCCTGATTGTCAGTGATCGGGCCAGCGAATACATCGAAGCGGTCCATTTCACCACTGGTCAACTTTGCCAGGGTATCTACGATCATTGCCCAATCTTCGGGGGCCTGTTCCTTGATTTCCAGCATACCGGGGGTCAGTTCCTGGCCTTCCATCAAGCCAAAGATACCCACGCCGCCTTCGTTCGAATCGAAGTAATCCCAACCGGGAGTGTATGACTCATCGTTCAGGCCATTAACAATGCGCAAGAACTCGGGGCCCCAGTTCCAGTACGGAGCGGTGAGGCAGCGGTCAGCCGTGCAGGAGCCATCCCAGTCGTATGTAATGCCCCACACATCACCGCGATCTTCAGCAGCCAAAGCGGTTGCGGGTGTGTCAGCGCCGGTATAAACAACGTTGGCGCCAGCGTCGAAGAGAGAGTCAGCAGCTTCGCGCTCGAGAATGGGATCATGCCAGGTGTTAATCCAGCGCACATCCATGGTGCATTCGGGGCAGGTCTTCGCCAAACCAAGAGCAAAAGCGTTACCCAGACGGGTTTCTTCGGGAATCGGGAAGGTAGCGATGTAGCCAGTCTTGGTCTCGCCATCCAGCTTGTTGCGAGCACCAGAGATCATGCCAGCCATGTACTTCATGTTTTCCATGGCACCCATCAGGTTACCGAAGTTCTCTCCATTGGCCTTGAAACCACTGATGTGGATGAAGTATTGTCCGGGGAAATCAGCTGCAACCATTTCCATGGAATCCATATAACCGAACGAACCACCAATGATCACATCGAAGCCTTTGCGAGCCAGAGCGCGGAAAACCTGCTCGGAGTCGGCGCCTTCGGCAACAGCCTCAACATAGGTGGTGTGAAGATTGTCGCCATTGGCTTCCAGATACTTCAAACCTTCCCACTGTGCCTGTGACCAACCGGCGTCATCATGCACAGAGAGCATAACCAGGGCGACATTATATTTACCGTCAACGATCTCGGGGATCTGCATACCGCCGGCGGCGGATTCTTCTTCAGCAGCGGGTTCTTCTACTGCCGCTTCTTCAGCAGCAGGGGCTTCTTCAGCAGCAGGGGCTTCAGGCTTCGGAGCGCATGCGCTCAAAGCAAAAACCAAAACCATCACTACTACCAAACCCCGCCATAACAAACTCTTTTTCATTTGAACTCCTCCAATTGTATTGGTCTAGTCCTCTAAGTAGAAACTACGACAAACGAAATGGAACAGATTGAAAATCCCTATTGACCTCCTTTGAAAAAATATCACTTACCTCAATCTGCACAGGGGCAACTTCTCTGGGTCGTCATCCCGTGCAAAAACATACTATTATTTTACCCCTAAGCGACTAACTGTGTATTGAATCATGGCAAATAGCCACATCTCAACCACACAGCCTTGCAAAGTCCGGGTACATTCGAACTTTGCAAAGTCTTGTTTAGGGAAATCGGTCATACCGATTTCCCTAAAATATCATCAGGCTAATCCAGGCTAAAATGCGTGCCGGCCTCGCCGCGCAAGGCGCGACCAATATTAGACGGATCGGTAATGAGGGCTTCTTTGCCGCCATTTTCGAGGAACCAGATAATAGCACTAATCTTGGGTTCCATCGAGCCCTTGGCAAAGTGTTTGCCTTCGGCCAGGTACTGCTTGGCTTCTGCCAAAGTTACATGATCCAATTCCTTTTGATCCGGTTTACCGAAGTTAAGGGCAACCTTTTCAACTGCGGTTGAGATCAAGAGCATATCTGCATCGAGCAATTGCGCCAAAAGGCTGCTGGCAAAGTCCTTATCGATCACAGCAGCAGTCCCTTCCAATTGTCCATCGCCATTGCGATCGATGACCGGGATTCCGCCGCCGCCAACGCTGATGACGGTAATGCCTGCTTTGATCAAAGTCTTGATAGCATCCACTTCCACAATCGCCTTGGGCAGGGGGGAAGGAACAACACGGCGCCAGCCGCGTCCGGCATCTTCAACCACGCTCCAGCCCAGTTCTTCCTTGCGGCGCATGGCTTCATCTTCGTCCATGAAACTGCCGATCGGCTTGGTGGGGTTCTGGAAAGCCTGGTCCTTGATATCCACCAGGGTCTGGGTCACAACGGTTGCCACTGGCTTTTCGATGCCGCGGCTCTTCAATTCATTTTGCAGGTTCTGCTGGAAAGCATAACCAATGGCGCCCTGTGAATCTGCACCACAAACATCCAGCGGAACTTCATGCAGGCCCTCAGCCTTGGCTGCAATTTCGGAACGACGAAGAATGAAACCAACCTGCGGGCCATTACCATGGCCAATAGAAATATCCCAGCCATCTTCGATCATGTCAGCAATATGACGGGAAGTTTCCTTCACTGCCGCATACTGATCCTGAACAGACATATGCTGCTTGTCCTTCACCAGGGCGTTTCCGCCAACTGCTACAACTGCTACTTTCTTTTCTGTCATTTCTGATTTCTCCTAAGTTAATTCGTATAAACAGTAATGAAAATTTTGATGCTTACTTGTTGGCCATAGACAGCGCCATGACGGATTCGCAAACGTACATCTTGTTCTCTGCTTCATCAAAAATGACGGAGTTCGGGCCATCCATGACACCATCGGTAACTTCAACGTTGCGGTCAGCAGGCAGCGGGTGCATGAAGATTGCATCGTCTTTGGCGAGAGCCATCTTGCGCTCGTCCGTGATCCAATGGGTATTCTTTTCAATCATTTCCTTGGCTTTGTCGCCATCGGTAGTGGTCATCCAGGGACCCCAGGACTTCGGATAAATGATGTCGGCGTCCTTGAAGGCTTCATCCATATCGTGGGTGATCTCAAAGCTGCCGCCGGATTTCCTGGCTGCTGCTTTGGCAGATTCAATCGTCCCGTCGGGCAAATCGAAGCCTTCCGGATAAGCCAGAACATAGTCCAAACCAAAGCGCGGCAACTGCAGGGTCATCGAGTTGGGGATCGACATGGGTTTTTGATAAGAACTGGCATAGGCCCAGGACATGACAATCTTCTTACGGCGCAGGTCGCGGCCCTTCTTTTCCATAATGGTCATCAGGTCACAGAGGATCTGGAAGGGATGATAGTATTCGCACTGCATGTTGAATACAGGCGTGGGAGAGGCTTCAGCAACCAGATTGATGTATTTGTTCCCAACGCCCCACACGTTGCTGTGGCGGATGGCAACGCCATCATACATACGGCCGAGGATCTGGCCGATTTCGCGCTCGGTGTCACCGTGAGAAATCTGGGTTGATTTACTCTCAACGAAAGCCGGATGGCCGCCCAGATGGGCAAATGCGGTCTCAAAAGCGCCGCGGGTGCGAGTGCTGTTATAGAAGAACAACATGGCCAGTGCTTTGTCGCGCAGATAGGGGGTGGCTTCGCCCATGGCGCGTTTGCGCTTCAGGTCCCAGGCGACATCGAGAACAGTTTCGATTTCTTCAACGGAAAAATCGAGGTCGCAGAGAAAATTTCGTCCCT
Organism: Anaerolineaceae bacterium; assembly: GCA_021107195.1. Lineage (GTDB taxonomy): Bacteria > Chloroflexota > Anaerolineae > Anaerolineales > Anaerolineaceae > SMBSF63. Next base: position 11,992 of record JAIOTF010000148.1, read on the forward strand.
TTAAATTGCTTTGCATTTTTACTTACTCCTTCACAAAAAAATAAATGTTTCGAAAGCGAACAAAGTGAATCTTGTTAGAATGTTCGATACTGCTCTCAGCACCTCCTCACTTCGCTCTTTCTTCCTTCTTTGATCAAGATGAGCAGCCTAACGAGTCTTTCAGTTGGTGGATATTATCTGTTTCCTCCACATCAAACTGTAAGGACTGCTCCAGTCTTGTCCATAACTTGCATAAGCCAGGCCCTGCGTCTTGCGATGCTGCTTCTGTTAATGACAATGCCTGGTTCAAATTTCCAGTACGTGCATACCCTTCAATGAAGGGCAAATACTCTTCAGTAAAGCCTTGTGCGGCTGTCAAACCTTCAAACTCTGTCGTTTCACCCAGATCGACAATGGTCTGCCAATCCCCGGCCTGCCGCGCCAGCGCCGCTTTCTCATAATAATAACACCAGCCATGCACCGGCTCTTTGCCCAGGATCCGGGGAGGAAGCGCTGAGCCATCGGTCAAAATTTGATCAACATGTGAAAGATGCAGCGTTTCCAGCAAGGTGTCAGGCACATTCGCGGGGAGCATGTCCCCTGCAGGATCAAGCACTTTCATACATCCCGGCGCCTGATAAAAAATAGAAAGCACATCAGACGTGTTTCCGGTGAAGGTCGTGTTACGATAGTTATGGCTGAAAGTCAAGCCTTCCTCCAGACCCGGCAGCGGAGACCCAACCCGGGTCGACATATCAAAATACTTGTAGGCCATGTCTTCCGTGTCAAGCTCGGGGACATAAATCCAGTTCACCAGGGGGGTCAGATCGTTGTCGCTATACCGCCAGAGCGGGATGGCATCCGAGATAATCACTGTACCTTCCCGCAAACCCGGCATGCGCCAGGTCATCTGCCAAAAATAGGCCTGCAAATTGCGCCATTCATCGCGGTAGATCTGTGCATTCTGAAAGTGAAAGCCCACCGCCAGCGCCACCAACCCACTCAGGATGATCACCTGCGCTTTTGGCCGGACGATAACATCCACCAGCGCTACCAGAACCAGACAGGCGCCAGGTATGAAAGGCAGCAACGAGCGGTCCCAGGGGAAGGCCAGATTCAGGGGTACATTCGGCACCCAGAAAGGCCAACCCACAACCGCCAGCGAAAGCCCGCCCAAAGCAAAGGCTTGCAACGGCCAGGTCTCAAACCAGCGTTGCTTTTGTCCGTCATCCACAACGTCAGGCGCCAGCTTTACCATATACAGCAGGCTCAGGAAGAATGTGCCCGCACTTAACAAAATGTAAAGGTTCAATGATTCAGCCGGGCGTTTCAATGTCTGCCGCCAGGCCCCGTACAGGGTGGTCTTCAAATCGGTGAAGACCCGTTTTGCCAGTTCCATCAAGGCATCCAGCGGTGCTTCCCGCAGACCGTACAACAACTGCGGCTCATAGGTGGGGAAGGCAAAGATGAATACCCGCCAAATCGCAAATGCCACAAAAACGATCAGGTATGGCAGCCAGGCCAGCAAACTGCGCTTCAATCTCTGCCTTCGGTCTGCTTCGTCACGCAAGACCATCCAGACCAAAACCGGTCGCAGCAGTTCGAAGCCCACAAAATACTCAATGCCAAACATACCTAAAGACGCGGCCAGTGCTGCAACGGTCAAAATTCGCTTTTGCTGCGGCTGTTGCACGGCCCGCAGCATTGCCCAAATCGAAAAAAGTGATAAGTCCAGTGTTGCAAAATGAAGAATGAACTGTACTGCAATGGGCTGCTGCTGAAAACCAGGATAAATAGCAAATAATAAAGCAACCCAAGCCGTCTGCCGGGAATTTTTTGGCCAGATCATGCGCAGGATCTTCCACAGCAGAAATGCGCTCAACCAGCGTAAAACAAGCAATAAAAGGTGATA
>JAIOTF010000018.1 GCA_021107195.1 Anaerolineaceae bacterium
ACACATTTCGCCATTGATGATCGTATCTCGCACGTCCCCCCCACGCGCGCAACAAACCAGCATCTCTAATCGTCTGTCTGCGTGGCATGGGCGCAGGTGAGTACCCTTCAATTCGACGATTGCCAGATCAGCCAAGCGGCCAGGCAGAAGTTCGCCTGCCTCCATCCGGCACCCTCCAGCTGCTTCGATCGTTGCCATGCGGCACCCATCCCGCGCGGATAAAGCATTCGCATTGTTGGTTGCAACCCGTGCTAAAAAAACCGCGGCCCGCATTTCCTCCCACATATCGAGAAGGTCATTTGATGCACATCCATCCGTCCCCACGCTCAGGCGTATTCCGGTTTCTTTCATCTTAATGACTGGTGCAATTCCATCCGCCAGCTTCATATTGCTCTTTGGGCAATGGACCACGTGCGTCCCGGAATTTCCGAGGCGTTCGATATCTGATTCGCTTACATGTACACAATGCACTGCGCTCAGACGCGGCGACAATAATCCCAAATCGTCCAGAAGTTCGACCGGGGTCATCCCGCGATTGCTCAGAGTGTCTTGCACTTCGCTGGCAATCTCCGATACGTGTATTTGTATTCCCAGGTCATGCTTTTCAGCCTGTTCACCGGCCCATAACAGTAAGTTGTCATCACAAAGAAATACTGTCGATGGCGACAGACAAACCTGCACCAACCCGTCGGGTTGGTGCCATTTCTCGATGAACGCCACGGCTTTTGCCCTGGTTTTTTCTTCGTCACCAATCAATTCTTCAGGAATCCACTGGTTAGCCAGCACATAACCCACCACGCCGCGCAAGCCGATATCCTGCCAGGCGTAAAAGCTTTCTTCATTGATGTGATCCATCTCCAGGCAGCAGGTTATTCCCCCTTTGATCATCTCGATTGCAGCACAGGCTGACCACAAATACGCGCTGCGATTGTTCCCCTGTTGAAATTGTTCGGTTAGCGCGCCTACGGTTGGAAATAATACTTGGTTGCACCAGGGAACCAGAGGTAACCCGGGCGAAACCCCCTTGAGAAAATTCTGATATAGGTGAGTGTGAGGGTTGATCAATCCCGGAATGACGGCACAGCCCTCGGCATCGATAGCTTCAGCGCCTGACGGGACTTTAAGCTTGTGCCCAATAGAGACAATACGCCCGTTCTCTATCAGCATGTCGCAATCACGCTGAATATGATCTACATTCGATACCAGATACGATATATTTCGGATGTTCAATAACATCGTTGCGTTCTGATCCTGTTGTCGACTACTAAGGAATATGACATTTGCTCATAACATTTGCTTATTCCAGAATATTATAGCATATACTTTGGTTTCCGGCAGTGAAAAATGCTCCGTGTTCCGTGTTCTCACACCTCCAATTGGATATTTGGGGATTTTCGTGATTTTCCGCGGCGCGGTGCGAAATCACCGCAACATGTGGGACGAAGACAGCGATTGTCCCCCATAACTGGCGTAGAATATCAATTCGTCACGGCGATTCCCAGCGAAACCTTCAATTTTCGTTGTGCAACTTTCATCCTGATGGTAAGATTAAATGTTGTGTTTATTGGGCGAAGCCCCGCATTGTATGGTGATAAATGGATCAACAAACTGACATCGAGAAATTGAAAGAAGCCGTGCGGATTGCTCCACAAGACTCTGAGGCGTGGGAAGCTCTGGCAGCCTGTCTGGCTGAGAATGGACAACGTCAAAAAGCTTTGGGAGCTTACCGTCACAGCTTGGAATTGTCCGGCGGCGATGAGCGGGTTCTGTCGGTGATGAAATTCCTGGAATTAATACCGGTGGTGCAAGCCGAGGCCGGGAATAGACCTGAAGAGCTGAATACCAGTATTGGACTTTTGCCAGGTGTGACATTGCCGCTGTGGTTTCAGGTATTCTTGGGGTTGTTCAGTTTTTTGATCATGCTCTTAGCCGCAGTGGCACAGGAGTGGTCTGCCACAGATATGGTGTGGAGTTTGTGGATATCCAGCCTTGTGTTGGGATATTCATTCATCATCACTTCTATTCTGACGATGTTCTTTGGTGGTCAAGACCTCAGTACGGTCGGTGCACTTGCCTCGAAGGTAGATAAAAGCTCCCCGGGGCTTTCAACAGTTTTCCGGGTGGGCGGTGCCGTGTTCATGCTGGTTTTTTTCTCGTTTCATTTTTTATTTTTCCACTTTGTTCATTCTGTATTTCTGAATCAATTTTTTCCTTTGGTGCGTGCAGATGTATTTGATGCCATGGGAACGGGATACTTTATTAATTTGATTGCCACCTGCATTCGCCGCTATTGGCCTTTTATTGTGATGAGTGCAATTTCTCAATTGGGCAAGTATATTCATGCTTTTCAACAAATTGATTCATCATTGTTTTCCATGCCTTATAAGAATGTGGTACGCATGCATTTGAGCATCTTTGTGTTTGCCTTTTTGCATATGACAGGCGTAGCGTCTTTTGCTTTATACTTCGTGCTCATTTTCTACTTCTTCCCGTTGCGCAGCTTGTGGGATTTTTTAAAAGGAACGCCCAAGCAGCCTGAGAGGTCTTCAGTATGAAGATGGTCATCAGAAATCTTCTTCGGCGGAAAACGCGCACCCTTTTGACCTTGTTGGGGATCAGTGTGGGCGTCGCGGCTATCATTGGTCTGGGAACAATGGCAGAAGGTCTGGATGCTGGTTATGATTCTATGCTCTCTGGCAGCAATGCAGATTTGGTGTTGAGCCAGCCTGATGTGATGGACATTTCGATGAGCTCCGTAGAAGCAGAGATCGCCAATGAGTTGGAAGCGATGCCGGAGGTCGAAGAAGTAAGCGGTATGCTGCAAGGGTTTATGCAGGCTGAGGCTTCACCCGTATTTTTTATTTTTGGTTATTCGGAAGACAGTTTCATTCTGGATCGATTTAATATCATTCGTGGCACGGGGTTATATGATCGTGCTGCGCAGCAAGGTAAAGGCAAGCCGGTGATCCTCGGTTCTGCGGCAGCTGAGTCGTTCAAAAAAGATGTGGGCGATTCTATCCGATTGGGGAGCAGTACATATCGCGTTGTTGGGATTTATCAGACAGGACAATCTTTTGAAGATGGCGGTTCAGTACTCCCTCTTGAAGAAGCGCAAATCTTATTGGGGAAATCCAGGCAAGTTAGTTTGTTCTATATCCGATTAAAGGATAATGCCGAAAGGGAATCGGTACAATCCCGTGTGGAACGTCGTTGGCCGGATTTGACATTAAGTTCGACCAGCGAATACGCCGATCAGCAAGTGATGGGCGATTTCATGAAAGTCTATGTGTGGGTGATTGCCGGACTCGCTATTGTCCTCGGTGGGGTGGGTATGGCGAATGCGCAGTTGATGGCGGTATTTGAGCGTACGCGTGAAATCGGTGTATTGCGGGCGGTTGGATGGACTCGCAAGCGTGTTTTGCGGATGATCCTGCTTGAAGCGTTGGTCGTCAGCGTGATCGGCGGTCTACTCGGCATTGGCCTGGGATGGTTGTTTCTGGTAATCTCCTCCGATTTTATGGCTTTATTTGGCACCAGCTCGACAAATATTGGCATTGATCTGATAATCCAGGCTGTGGTGACAGTGCTATTGCTGGGGTTGGCTGGCGGTTTGTACCCTGCCATGCGGGCGGCAAATTTACAGCCGATCGAAGCCCTGCGGTATGAAGGCGGGACGGCTGGGGAGCATGTGCGCCGGCTCCCATTTGGCGGGATGGCTTTGCAGAGCCTGTGGCAGCGTGCCTTGCGCACTTCGTTGACATTGGTGGTGATTGGGTTGACGGTTGGTGCGATCATGGCGCTGGAAGCAACGCTGCGTGGCACGGCACAATCTATGACCGAACTGGCGCGAGGGGCTGATGCGGAAATCATGGTGCGTCAGGCAGAAATTGCTGATACCAGTATGAGCGCCATTGACCAGCGGCTGACCTCAAAAATTCAGGCATTGCCTGAGGTTGCAAATGTCAGCGGTTTGATTTTTACTGCTACCATGCTGCCGGATACGGGTGGATTTTTGATCATTCAGGGCTATTCACCCCATGAGCAGGCTATCCAGCGGTTCAATATTGTGGAAGGCGAAGGACTTAGTGGAAATCATCAGGTCATCATTGGCCGTTCCATTGCTGAGTCAATGAATAAAGGACCTGGAGATACCCTTGAGATCAGCGGAAATCGATATCGGGTCACGGGTGTTTATGAGAGTGGTATTGGATGGGAAGATGCGGGCTGTGTGATGACCCTGCGGGACGGCCAGTCATTTGTTGGGCGCCCGCGGAAAGTAACCATGCTGGCAGTACGAGTCAGTGATCCAAGCCAGGCCGAAGCTGTTGTTGAGAAAATCAATGCGATTGACCCGCAACTGCACGCAGCTTTGGCTGGCGAGTTTGTTGAGCAAATGCCGGACATGGAATCTTCAGATGCAATGATGACTGGTATTTCGATGTTGACCATTATTGTCGGCGGCCTGGGGGTGATGAACACGATGTTGATGGCAGTGGTTGAGCGGACAAGAGAAATTGGCGTTCTGCGTGCCCTCGGCTGGCGTCGGAGAGCAGTGTTGAAAATGATATTAAAAGAAGCGTTCCTGCTCGGCATTCTCGGCGGGCTTGTAGGCATTGCAATTGCATTTTTACTGGTTGGCGCGATCAAGATGGCGCCGATGGTTGGCGATGTTTTCAATGTTATTTGGGAGTTGAGTGTGTTTACACGGGCAATAGGAGTCGCGCTTGCGCTGGCATTAGTCGGCGGCCTTTATCCGGCTTATCGTGCAACGAGACTGCTTCCTGTAGAAGCGTTACGCTATGAATAGCGTTATATATTAAAATATAAAGTGGATTTATATGCTGAAGAAGATAATGGTGAAAAGCTTTAACAGGAGGAAGAAATGAAGCGATATAAAATGAAAGATGTTGTATTGCTGGTGTTGATCACAGCGGCTTTGTTGACTGGTTGCGCTGGCAAAGCCTCTAAAGAAGAAACGACAACGCCCGAAGCAGATTTTTTGGCAAATGTGTTGCCCATCGTGAGCGTGACTGGTGTAGTTGTGCCGGAGCAGTGGGCAACCTTGAGCATCGCTAATAATGGTGTTATTGAAGATCTATTTGTCGATGAGGGTGATGTCGTCCAGGCAGGGGAAGTTCTGCTGCGCTTGGATGGTCAGGAACGTCTCCAGGCAGCGCGCGATGGTGCGGAGTTGGAGCTTCTGTCTGCACAGCGCGCGCTGGATGATTTGATGGAGAATTGGCCTTTGATCAAGGCGCAGGCTGAGCTGGAACTGGCACAAGCGCAAATTGCCCTCGAAGATGCACAGGATGATCGCAAGGACCTGGATTATCAGCGCGCCGGACAGAACACTGTGGATGAGCTGCGGGCGAATGTGATCCTGGCCAAAGACGCGGTGGATACTGCTGAAGAGAATTTTGGCTGGGTGGAAGACAGCTCTGAGGATGATCCCAATCGGGCCTATGCCTTGACGCAATTAGCGCAGGCACGCCGGGCTTATGATCGCGCGGTTGCTAACCTGAATTATGCGCTTGGGCTTCCAGACCCGGAAGACGTCTCCGAATCAGATGCTTTGCTGGCTTTGGCTGAGGCACGCGTAGCAGATGCACAGCTTGAGTTGTCCCGCTTGCAAGAAGGGCCTAACCCGTTGGACATTGAGCAGGCGCAAACCCGTTTGGCAAATGCCAAGTCCCAGTTGGCAGCAGCCGAGAAATCTTTGGCCGATTTGAGTCTGCGCGCACCGTTTGATGGCACTGTCAGCCGATTGAATGTGCGCCTGAATGAGTGGGTTGTTCCCGGTCAACCGCTGGTTCTGTTTGGTGATCTTTCCCATTTGCAGGTTGAAACAACTGACTTAAGTGAAATTGATGTTGCCCAGATACAGCCCGGTTCCATTGCTGATGTTACTTTCGACGCATTGCCGGACGTTATGGTGGATGGAACGGTCATTCGTATTTCTCCCAAAGCGGATGAAGGGGCCGGCGTAAATTATACAGTTATCTTAGAGTTGAGCGAAATTCCGGATGCGTTGCGCTGGGGTATGACAGCCTTTGTAGATATATCCGTTGAGGACTGAGGATGATACAGAAAACTGACTGGATCGTTGAAACCAGAGAGCTGACCCGTGTATATGGAGACGGGGCAGAGATTCGTGCTTTGGATGGTGTGAATCTGCGTATTGCCAGAGGCGAACTGGTGGCGGTGATGGGACCCAGCGGCAGTGGCAAGAGTACGTTGTTGAATGCAATTGGTGCTCTCGAGCAGCCCACCAGCGGAGATGTTTTGGTAGATGGTGTCAATCTCAAGACGATTGAAGATATTGATAGATTCCGGGCGATGAAAGTGGGCTTTGTGTTTCAGTTGCACAACCTGCTGCCGACAATGACTTCTTTGGAGAATATCGAAGTACCTATGATGGGGCATTTCGGCCCAGCAGAGCGACGCAAACGGGCCGAAGAATTGCTTGAGCTGGTGGGGCTTACTGACTGGCGGAGACATTTGCCTGGACAGCTTTCGGGCGGCCAACGCCAGCGCGTTGCAGTTGCTCGTGCATTGGCCAATAATCCCCCGTTGGTTTTGGCGGATGAACCCACAGGCTCTCTGGACAGTGTTAGCGGTCAGGAACTCCTGAATCTGATCCGCGACTTGAACCACAGCCAGGGTACCACCTTTTTGTTGGTGACCCATGATATCGCCGTCGCCCGCCAGACCAGCCGGGTGATTGTGATGAATGATGGAAAGATCCTGCGCGAAGACATTATCGGTTCTCCGCTCGAAGAAGATCTCAAGATGTGGCGTCACTCTGGTTTGGGAAAGCGGATTATGAAAGGCGATGAAACAGTTTTGGAGCAGGTGGGAATCAGTAACAAACAGGCCCAAGCACTGAATGCCATTTTCAGCACTGCCAATGGTGGCCCGGCAGATTTGAAAAACAGGAGCAGGAAAAAGAAGAAAAAAGACAGATAGTGCCCCACTGGATCATCTGAGGTTGCCAGCATGATTGCTTGCAACACTGTTTATGAAAAGAAGAACGGGCTCCGGATAGTCATCTGGAGCCCGTTCTCATTTTTTAAATGGGAGTATGTGTATTTAGATGTGATCCAGCCATTCAGGGGAGTGGGCATGTCGTCCTTTGATGACTTCCTGAAATGCTTTCTGGATGTCACGCGTGATGGGACCGGCAACGCCGCTGCCGATCTGACGGCGGTCAACCTCGCGCACCGGGACACATTCGGCAGCAGTGCCGCACATGAAGATTTCGTCGGCGACGTATAATTGATCGCGAACCAGCGGCTGTTCGATAACTTCATATCCCAACTCTTGAGCAAGGGTAATGATCGAATCCCGGGTGATCCCTTCCAGAATAGCGGCAGTGTGTGTGGTGTAGAGCTTGCCTTTGCGTACGACGAAGAGATTTTCACCAGTACATTCCGCCACATATCCCTGCGGGTCAAGCATGATTGCCTCTTCAAACCCGGCACGCACGGATTCAGCTTTGGCAAGCATGCTGTTGACATAATTTCCGGCCGCTTTGGATTTGGTCATCATTACGTTCGGGTGATGGCGGGTAAAGGAGGAAACGTTGGCGCGGACGCCCTTTGTCAGTGATTCTTCACCCAGCATGCTGCCCCATTCCCAGGCGGCAATCGAGACATGAGCTTCTCCCAGATCCATGTTCAAGCCCATGCTGGGTGAAATCAGGTAGACCAGCGGGCGAATGTAACATGCTTCAAACTCATTTCTGGCAACTGTTTCGCGGGCGGCCAGCATCAGTTCATCTACGCTGAAGGGTAATTTTTTAAATCCCATGATGTGGGCGGATTCAGCCAGGCGCTGCATGTGTTCCTGGTTGCGGAAGATGGCCGGCCCTTGGTCTGTATTGTAGCAGCGAATACCTTCAAAACAGGCAAAACCGTAATGCAGGGCGGGATTTAGAAAAGGCACAGTTGCTTTTTCGTAATCTACAAATTTTCCATTCATCCAAACATATTTCGATTCGATTCCCATAATGAATTGATCCTTTTTAATTGATTGATTTTTTCGTTTATAAGGCGGATAGAACCAGGCCGGTGATTTGAGCAGTCCCCAGCTTTCCTCCGAGATCAACGGTGCGGTTGCCAGTTTCAATTACCTTGCGTACAGCGCTTTCTACACGGACGCCTTCTTCGGGCAGGTTCAGGGAGTAGCGCAGCATGAGTGCCGCACTGAGGATGGCTCCCATGGGATTGGCAATGCCTTTCCCGGCGATGTCGGGGGCGGAACCATGAATGGGTTCATACAATCCCGGGCCTCCTTGTCCCAGTGAAGCAGATGGCAGCAAGCCCATCGAGCCGCTCAAGACCGAGGCTTCATCGGTCAGGATGTCCCCAAACATATTGCTGGTGACCAGTACGTCAATATCAGCCGGGTTTTGGATCAAGCGCATTGAAGCCGTGTCGACCAGCATGTTTTCAAGGGTCACTTCCGGGTGGTTGGCGGCCACTTCGGCGGTAATTTTCCGCCACAGGCGCGAACTTTCCAGGACATTCGCTTTATCAACAGAGGTTACTTTTTTGCTTCGGTCCTTTGCCAGTTGAAAGGCGAGTTCCACTACACGGCGGATCTCATTTGCGTTATAACGCAGGGTATCAACAGCAGTTTCTACGCCATCAACGATAGAACGGCCTTTGGGCTCGCCAAAATACAGACCGCCAGTCAATTCCCGCACAACCAGCAGATCGACACCTTCCAGTTTTTCCGGTTTCAGTGGCGAGGCCTCAGCCAATTGTGGGAAAACAGAAACCGGGCGCAGGTTGGCAAACACGTCCAGGGCTTTGCGCAATTTGAGCAGGCCCCGTTCCGGACGAACGGTTGCGTTGGGATCGTCCCATTTAGGGCCGCCCACCGCGCCTAAAAAGACGGCATCTGATTGCTGGCAGATTTGAATGGTTTCATCCGTCAATGCTGTTCCATGGGCATCAATGGCGCAGCCGCCAATGAGCTGCTTTTGAAATGCAAAAGAATGTCCGGATATTTCTCCGATTTTTTGCAGGACTTTGACGGCAGAAGCGGTTACTTCAGGTCCGATGCCATCACCGGGTAAAAGGGCTATATTTACTTGCATATGGTATTCATTCTCCTATGTGAATTGGATGCTGTACAACGTGCGCTGGCAGGGTCATTTGACCACCATCAGGCCGTATTCAAAAGAATCGGCCAGAGCTCGCCAACTGGCTTCGATGATATTGGTACTGGCGCCGACGGTGCTCCAGTGTTTTGTGCCGTTTTGGGTATCGATCAAGACGCGTGTGGTTGCGTTGGTACCATGATTGCTGTCCAGGATGCGGACCTTATAATCGGCGAGATGGAATTTTTTGATGACAGGGAAATGGTTGGCCAGTGCCTTGCGAAGGGCCTTATCAAGGGCGCTGACCGGGCCATTGCCCTCTGCGGCAGTGTGTAATAGTTCACCATTGGCCTTGACCTTGACCGTGGCTTCGGCAAAGGTGCCGCGCCCCTGGCGGTGTTCCACGTTCACGAAAAAGTCTAGCAACTCAAAAGGCGGCTGGTAATCAGGTTGTTGGCGGGTGAGCAGCAAAGCAACTGATGCTTCAGCCGCTTCAAACGAAAAGCCGCGAGCTTCCAGGTCCTTGATTTCTTTTAGCACCGCTGAAATATCTTTCTTCTCTACATCATCCAGACCATAGTCTTCTGCTTTGCTGAGCAGATTGCTGTGACCGGAGAGTTCAGATACCAGGATGCGCATTTCGTTTCCCACTAATTCGGGGGTAATGTGCTGGTAGGATGTAGTTTCGCGGCGCATGGCCGAGACGTGAATGCCACCTTTGTGGGCAAAAGCTGCTTTTCCAACGAAGGGCTGGTGTTCGTTGGGGCGCAGATTGGCGATCTCGCTGACGAAACGGGAGACTTCTGAAAGATGTGCCAGATGATTCTCGGGCAGGCAGGACAACCCCAGCTTGATTTCCAGGTTGGGAATCACACTGCACAGATTTGCGTTTCCGCAGCGTTCACCGTAACCGTTGATCGTCCCCTGCACGTGCATGCAGCCCTCTTTTACAGCTGCAATCGAATTGGCAACAGCCATTCCGCCATCGTCATGGGCATGCATACCGATCTGTTGCCCGGGCAGGGCAGTGTGCACTGCCTGTACGGCTTCAACAATTTCCTGCGGCAGGCAGCCGCCGTTGGTGTCGCACAGCACGAGCGTTTCTGCACCGCCGCGTACAGCGGCGGCCAGTGTTTGGAGAGCATAGTCGGCATCGGCTTTATAACCGTCAAAGAAATGTTCAGCGTCATAGATGACCCGCCGCCCCTGACCTTTTAGGAAAGCCACACTTTCTTCGATCATGCGCAGGTTTTCTTCAAGGGTGGTGCGCATCACATTGGTTACATGCAGAGTCCATGTTTTTCCAAAGATAGTACAGACCGGTGCGCCCGATTCCACCAGGGCTACCAGATTGGCATCTTCTTCGGGGGTGGTGCCCGCCCGGCGGGTGGATCCAAAAGCCGCAATCTTGGCATGCTGCCAATCCATTTCGCGGGCTTTCTTAAAAAAAGCTACGTCTTTGGGGTTTGATCCCGGCCAGCCGCCTTCAATAAAGTCCACGCCAAACTCATCCAGTTTTTGGGCAATGCGAATTTTATCTTCGCAGGAAAGTGATATGCCTTTGCGTTGGGTACCGTCTCTTAAAGTTGTGTCGTATATCTGGATCATGGTCGTGTCCTTTTTCATTATTGAGAGATCATTTGCAGGCCACTGCGGTTTTATTCGCCAGCGGCCGGGGCAAGTTCTTGCTGTTGTTCGTACTGGGCGATTTTATCTGTAAACGATAGTAGATAACCAAGTTGATCTGTCCCTTGCATCAGACAGGCGCGCGCGAAGTTATCCACAGTGAAGGATGCTTGTTGGTTGTCTGGTAATGTTACAGTTTGGTTAACCAGGTCAATCGTGATTTCAAGATCAGCATCCTGCATACGCGCATCCAGCAATGCCTGATGGGTCGCTGGGTCAAGCACGACTGGCAGCAGTCCGTTCTTCAGGGCATTATTGTAGAAGATATCCGCAAAGGATGTGGCCAGGATGGCATGGAAGCCAAAGCTGGTCAATGCCCAGGGGGCATGTTCACGGGAGGAGCCACAGCCGAAATTGTTGGCTGCCAACAGGATTTGTGCGCCTTGATTTTCAGGCCGGTTGAGGGGAAAGTCGGGTTTGGGAGTGCCATCGGTTTCATAGCGCCAGTCTGCGAACAGGTTTTGCCCAAGGCCTTGTTTATCGATGACCTTGAGGAAACGGGCAGGAATGATTTGATCGGTGTCAATGTCGTTGACTGGCAGTGGCACCAAACGTGAAGTCAGGGCAGTGAATTTTTTCATTTGTTTGGCTCCTTGGGTCACACCAGTATTTGGCGGGCATCGCTGACCCGACCTGTGACGGCTGCTGCTGCTGCAGTCCAGGGGCTGGCTAGCAGGGTTCTTCCACCTTTGCCTTGCCGTCCTTCAAAGTTGCGGTTGCTGGTGCTGATCGCTACCTGTCCGGGGGTGATTTGATCGCCGTTCATGGCAATGCACATGCTGCAGCCGGGTTCGCGCCACTCTGCGCCGGCATCGCGGAAAATCTTATTCAGGCCTTCGGCTTCCGCAGCGCGTTTGACCGCCTGCGAACCAGGAACGACCAATACGCGCACATCTTTTGCCACTGAGCGGCCTTTGAAGATTTGGGCGGCCTGGCGCAAATCGCTCAAGCGTCCGTTGGTGCAGCTTCCGATGAAGACAACATCCACAGGATGGCCGAGGAGCTGCTGGCCGGGCGTGAAGCCCATATAAGCCAGGGCTTTTTCCAAAGCTTGCCGTTGGGTAACATCCGTAAACGATTGCGGATCAGGAATACGGCCATCAATTTGCATCCCCATGCCGGGATTGGTGCCGAAAGTGATCATAGGCGCCAAATGGTTGAGGTCCAGAGTTACCTGGCTGTCATATACTGCATCCGGGTCGCTGGGAAGCTCTTTCCACGTTTGGACTGCCTTTTCCCAGACTTCGCCTTGCGGGGCAAACCTGCGCCCGATCAGGTAGTTGAAGGTGGTCTCATCAGGAGCTGCCATGCCGGCGCGTGCACCACATTCAATCGACATATTGCAAATCGTCATGCGGCCTTCCATGTCCATATTACGGATCGCCTCGCCGGTGTATTCGATCACGTGACCGGTACCACCGCCCACGCCGATTTTCTCGATCACACCCAGGATGAGGTCTTTGGCTGTGACGCCTTTCTGTGGGGTTCCCTCAAAATGCACCTGCATGGTCTTCGGCGGATGCTGGAGCAAGCATTGACTGGCGAGAACATGCTCTACCTCGCTGGTGCCAATGCCGAAGGCCAGTGCACCAAATGCGCCGTGCGTTGCGGTATGGCTATCGCCGCACACAATGGTCATCCCGGGCTGGGTGAGCCCCAGTTCAGGGCCAATTACATGCACGATGCCCTGGTCCTGGCTGTCGATGCCAAAGCAGCGAATGTTGTGCTCCTGACAGTTGCTTTCCAATTTATGGATCTGTGCACGGCTCATTTCATCGGCGGCTGACAGTCGCCCCAGTGGATCTTCTGGTGAGAAAGGCAGTGTAGGAATGCCATGATCGACGGTGGCGGCAGCGCGGTCCGGGCGGCGCACCCCCAGGCTGCGTTGTTTCAGTCCACTGAAGGCTTGCGGAGAAGTAACTTCATGTACCAGATGCAGGTCAATGTAAAGAATGGCTGGGGCGTCAGACTCGTGAGTGACAACATGACGCTCCCAGATCTTTTCGAAAAGGGTCTTTGGTTTGGCTTTCATACTGCTCCTATGACATTATTGATTTGTTTTAATCCGTCAAGCCGGACAGGTCCCATTGACCGGGATATGTACTGGTTTTGGGAAAGGTTTCCATCTTGTCGGTGTGATCTGCATCCGATGATGCTGTTTTGTGAGCATCGCCACGCTTGTGGCTGTCATTGGATGCGTTATCCAGACCGCTGAAATCCCATCCGGAAGGAATCGTATTGGGATTGGGGAACTTCTGTGGACGATAATCATTATTGTCAGACATTGTTTTTCTCCTGTGATTTAGTGTTTGTGTTCAATCTTATGCGCTGGGTATTTCAGCGCCCGTTGCAACCAGCAGCTTGTTAATGGCGGACAGATATGCCTTGGCACTGGCGACCACAATATCGGTGTCGGCGCCATACCCGCCAAAGGTGCGTGGCTGTGCAGCATCGCGCTGAGCAGTCAGGCGTTGCTGTTGTGAATCTGAAATACGTACGGTTACCTCTCCAAGAGCGTCAATGCCCTCAGTGATGGCATGAATAGAGAATTCAATTAGTTTATTGGGCGCCTGGATGATCTCATCCATGGCATTGTATGCGGCATCAACCGGGCCTGTGCCGATAGCCGCATGTATATAAACTTTTTCATCCGGCCCGATCAGCCGCACCGTAGCAGTGGGCATGCCCATTGTGCCGCAGGCCACTTGCAGCCCGTCCAGTTGGTAGATCTCGACAGGTTGATACAGTTCATCCGAGATGAGGGCTTCCAGGTCAGCGTCCAGAATTTCTTTTTTCTTGTCGGCGAGGACTTTGAAGCGCTTGAAAATTTGTACAACTTCTTCTTCGTTCAGCTCATAACCCAGCTCTGCCAGGCGTACTTTCAGAGCGTGGCGGCCGGAATGCTTGCCCAATACCAGGCGGCTCTGCTTGACGCCGACCGTTTCAGGCCGCATGATCTCATAGGTTTGTTGATGTTTGAGCATGCCGTCCTGGTGGATGCCTGCTTCGTGGGCAAAAGCATTTGCACCAACGATGGCTTTGTTGGGTTGGACGAGAATACCGGTATAGTTACTGACCTGTTTGCTGACATGCATGATCTGGGTGGTATCGATATTGGTGTCCAGGCCATAGACCGGGTGACGGGTGTGCAGTGCCATCACCACTTCTTCCAGGGAGGTATTACCGGCGCGTTCTCCAATCCCGTTGACCGTGACTTCCGCCTGGCGTGCCCCGGCGCGAATGCCAGCCAGCGCATTGGCCGTAGCTAACCCGAGGTCGTTGTGGCAATGCACCGAAACAATACAGTTTTCGATGCCTTTCACGTTTTTCATAATGCCGCGGATCAAATCGCCAAACTCATCCGGTGTTTGGTAACCGACCGTATCAGGGATGTTCAGGGTGGTGGCTCCAGCTGCAACAACTTCTGACAGAATGTGATACAGGAATTCCGGTTCACTGCGGCCGGCATCTTCAGGGCTGAATTCAATATCCTCACATAAACTACGGGCGAAGGCTACCATCTCCGTGGCCTTTTTGACGACTTTCTCTGGTTCCATTTGGAGTTTGTACTGCATGTGAATGGGGGAGGTGGCGATGAAGGTATGGATGCGGGGCCGGGCGGCAGGGCTGACAGCCTGCCAGGCTTTTTCAATGTCGTTTCGTGTGGCACGCGCCAGACCACAAATGATAGGCGGTTGTTTCCCATTATGAGGTTGACCAATTTCCATGGCGATGCGGCGTACAGCTTCCAGGTCGTCCGGTGAGGCGGCTGGAAATCCCGCTTCAATTACATCCACGCCAAGCCTGGCGAGGGAGCGGGCGACTTCCAGTTTTTCAGCGGAGGTCAGGGTGGCGCCGGGGGACTGCTCCCCATCGCGTAAGGTCGTGTCAAAGATTCGGACGGTTTGGTTCATTTGTTTTCACCTTGTTTGTACTTGGCAGCTGCGGACAGCCGCCAAGTAACAATGATTGAGTTTTACTTTTTCCAGTTTTCAGGGCGCAGTGAACGAACAACAGCACCGGTTTGCCACATTTCTGATTCACGAATACCTTTCAATTCGGCATCCAGTTTAACTTTGTAGTCCGGGGCGCTGTTGGCTTCCAGTGTAATGCGGGTTTCTTCACCAGATATAACACTTTCGTAAAGTTCGTCAAACACCGGTGCGGTTGCATCGCGAAAGCAGTCTTTCCAATCAAGCGCGCCGCGCTGGGCGGTTGTGCTGCAATTGGCATACATCCAATCCATGCCGTTTTGAGCCACCAGCCGAATCAGGCTTTGAGTTAGTTCTTCAACAGTTTCATTGAAGGCCTCGCTGGGACTGTGGCCATTCTTGCGTAGTACGTTGTATTGCGCTTCCATGACCCCGGCCAGGGCGCCCATCAGCACGCCTCGCTCACCAGTCAAGTCACTGTGTACTTCCTTGGCAAAAGTGGTGGGGAAGAGGTAGCCGGATCCGATCGCCACACCAGCGGCAAGTGTGCGTTCAGTGGCGCGGCCAGTGTAATCCTGAAAGACGGCGTAACTGCTGTTGATGCCACTGCCATCCAGGAAGTTTGTGCGCACGCTGCGGCCAGAGCCTTTTGGTGCAACCAGGATCACATCGACATATTCCGGTGGGATCACGCTGGTCTGGTCCTTATAGACGATCGAGAAACCATGAGAAAAGTACAAGGCATCGCCGGGATTCAAACAGGCTTTGATCTCCGGCCAGAGCAGTTTTTGTCCGGCATCCGAGACGAGGTACTG
The DNA here is from genome assembly GCA_021107195.1 of Anaerolineaceae bacterium. Taxonomy (GTDB): domain Bacteria; phylum Chloroflexota; class Anaerolineae; order Anaerolineales; family Anaerolineaceae; genus SMBSF63. The sequence continues at coordinate 15,540 of JAIOTF010000018.1, forward strand.
GATCATTGTGCCGCGCTGGGCTGCTTCGGTAAGTGAGAACAGGGTTTCACCGGGCACCCAGCCATCTTCGATGGCCTTGTCCCAGCTGGAAGTGCCGGAACGTTGACCAACGATCACGTTAATGCCGTTTTCGCGCATATTGAGCGCCTGTGCAGGGCCTTGCACGCCGTAGCCCAACACGGCAACAACCTCATCTTTTAGTACTTCCCTTGCCTTTTCAAGAGGGAATTCTTCTCGGGTAACAATGTCTTCTTCTACGCCACCAAATACTAATTTGGCCATTTCTTCTCCTTCAAATATTGTTGCGACGATTTCTATCATCGCGCAGTATCGATATAAGCTGTCAGCCTAAGCTGCAAGGCTTGCTTCCTGGTTTACCATCGACATTGCCGCCGAGGAGCCGCGGGCCATAGCAATTACGCCCGTGCGTACCATTTCGATGATGCCAAACGGCCTCAGCACGTCGACGAAACTCTCGATCTTGTCTTCTGCACCGGTGATCTCGATAATCAACGAGTCATTGGCGACATCCACGATGCGCGCGCGGAAGATTTCCACCAATTGCATGATCTCCATACGTCGCTTTTCGTTTGCGGACACCTTGATCATGGCCAGATTGCGCATCATGGTTGTTTCGTGAGTCAGGTCATCTACTTTGATTACATTGACTAATTTGTAGAGATACTGGATCAATCGCTCAATGTTTTGTGGGGTACTGTCGATCACCATTGTCATACGTGATACGCCGGGTATTTCGCTGTGGCCAACGGTTAAGGATTCAATATTGAAGCCGCGCCGCCGGAAGAGGGACGCCACTCGATTCAATACACCGGGCCGGTCTTCTACTAAAGTAACAAGCGTGTGTTGCATAATTCCTCCAAGGTAACTGAAAAAAGATCAAAGGATATCAGGACTGTTCTGGGTGAGGCCGGCGGATCATTTCATGTAGATCGGCCCCGGCTGAGACCATTGGATACACGTTATCTTCTTTTTCGACCCGGAAGTCGATCACGACGGTGCCGGGGCATTCTTGCGTTTTGTGGATCGCATCTTCAATTTCTGAGCGGCGAGTTACACGGATGCCGGTCAGGCCGTGAGCTTCTGCGATTTTGACAAAGTCCGGGCTGACCATCGGGGTGGCCGTATAGCGTTTTTCATAGAAGAGGTCTTGCCATTGGCGCACCATCCCCAGATAACCATTGTTGATGATGGCCACGTTGACCTTCAGGCCTTCCTGAGCAGCGGTGGAAAGCTCCGCCTGTGTCATCTGGAAACCACCATCTCCGGCAATGACCCACACCTCAGCATCGGGGCAACCTTGTTTTGCGCCCAATGCAGCTGGCAGGGCGAAACCCATGGTTCCCAATCCACCGGAGGTGATCAGCGTGTTTGGTTTCTCATGTTTGTAGTATTGGGCAGCCCACATTTGGTGTTGCCCCACGTCGGTGACCAACAATGCTTTGCCTTCGGTATATTTCCAAATATCGTGGATCACGTGCGCTGCATGCAGCTTACCGGTGTCCGGCCAGTTCAAGATATCGCGTTGTGCGCTTTCTTCGCATTTGCCATTGATCGTCTCCAGCCAGGGGGAATGGTCGGTAGGGGACAAGTGTGGCAGCAATTGGCTCAGGGTAATTTTCAGGTCGGCGATCAATGCCAGATTGACTTTGACGTTCTTGTTGATTTCAGAAGGGTCAATGTCGAAATGGATCTTGCGGGCATTGGGAGCATACGTTGCCATGTTACCGGTTACCCGGTCGTCGAAGCGCATGCCCATCGCCAGCAGCAGGTCGGCTTCCTGAATAGCCTGGTTGACCCAGGATTCACCATGCATGCCCATCATGCCAAGATAAAGTGGGTGGCTGGCTGGTACACTGCCGAGGCCTAACAGGGTGGCCGCGATCGGGGTTTGGGTCTTTTCAGCGAAGGCGATCATTTCCTGCATCGCCTCACTGTGCAGCACACCTGCGCCGGCCAGGATCAACGGTCGTTCAGCCTGGGCAATCATTTTGGCAGCTTGTTTCAGATCCCCTTCAACCGGGCTGTAATCAGGCCGGTAACCGGGCATTTGAATTGGGGTTTCGTCGTATTCCCATTCGATTTCTTCGGTCTGTGCATCTTTGGTGATGTCGATCAACACTGGGCCTGGGCGTGCGCTGCGAGCAACGTAGAACGCATCTCGTACGGTTTTGTTGATCTCTTCCACGTTGCTGATCAGGTAGTTATGCTTGGTGATCGGCAGGGTGATGCCTGTTACATCGGTTTCCTGGAAGGCATCGTAGCCGATGAACCAGCTTGGCACCTGGCCTGTGATGCATACGATAGGCGATGAATCCATGAAGGCCGTTGCAATGCCTGTGACCAGGTTAGTTGCCCCAGGCCCTGATGTAGCCATCGCTACCCCGACCTTGCCAGTAGCACGGGCATATCCATCGGCCATGTGAGCGGCACCTTGTTCATGCCGCACCATCACATGGTGGATGGGGAACGCTTCCATGGCATCATAAATGGGCAGAGTGCTGCCGCCAATGATACCAAAAATGGTGTCTACCCCTTCACGAGCGATACATTCCCATAAAATTTGTGCACCAGTTTTTTTCATGTTACCTCCAGAATAGATGAAAAATTACATTGGATATTATTTGATTAATCTGTGCGTAAAACTGCACCGGTATCTGCACTCTGCACCATGCGGGCGTAGCGGCGCAGCCAGCGGCTTTTAGTCTTTGGACTGAAAGCCGGCAGGGCAGCCAGCCGTTGGGCGATTTCACTGTCTGATAAGCGTACATTCAATGAGCGTTTATTGAAATCGATCTCGATGATATCGCCTGGCTGTAAGGCCGCTATTGGACCGCGGGCTGCTGCTTCGGGAGAAACGTGACCGATGCACGCACCATGCGTGCCGCCTGAGAAGCGGCCGTCAGTGATGAGAGCAACTTTGTCACCCAGTCCCATACCCATAATGGCTGAAGTGGGGCTGAGCATTTCCTGCATGCCGGGACCGCCGCTGGGGCCTTCATAGCGGATGACGACTACTTCACCAGCCTGGACTTCTTCAGCCATGATTCCTGCCAAAGCGCTTTCTTGCGATTCATAGACGCGGGCTGGGCCGTTGAAGTTATCCATGCCGCGGGCAACGCCGCCGGTTTTGACCACTGAACCCTTTGGGGCCAGGTTGCCGAACAGGATTGCCAGGCCGCCGCGCTTGGAATGCGCCGTTTTAAAGTTGTGGATCACGCCTGGGTCTTTGATTTCTGCATCGGCAATATTTTCGCCCAGGGTTTTACCGGTTACAGTTGGGCGGTTCAGATGCAGCACATCACTCGATTTGGACAGCTCGTTGAGAATGGCCGGGATGCCGCCTGCGCGGTGTACATCTTCCATATGCCATTTTCCTGACGGGCTGACTTTGCAAAGGTGCGGTACTTGGTCAGACAAGGCATTGATTCGTTCTAATGGATAATCGATGCCGGCCTCGTCAGCGATGGCCAGGGTGTGCAGAACGGTGTTCGTTGAGCCTCCCATTGCCATGTCCAGGGCAAAGGCATCATCTATCGCCTCTTGAGTAACGATTTGACGGGGGGTGAGATTGTTTTCGATCAGGGAGAAAATTTGGCGGGCGGCTGTTTGGGCCAGTGTGTTGCGTTCATCAGTTTTGGCCAAGGCGCTGCCGTTGTAGGGGAGGGCCATGCCCAGGGCTTCGCATAGACAATTCATGCTGTTGGCGGTGAACATGCCGGAACACGAACCGCAGGAGGGGCAGGCGTTATCTTCGATTTGTTTCAACCGTTCGGCAGTCATTTTGCCGGATTGGTAAGCCCCCAGCCCTTCAAAGACCGAGACCAAGTCTACAACCTGACCGTCTGGTAAATGACCGGCGGCCATTGGCCCACCGGACACAAAGATGGTCGGAATGTCGAGGCGCATGGCAGCCATCAGCATTCCGGGTACGATTTTGTCGCAATTCGGGATACAGATCATGCCGTCGAACTGATGGGCTTCGATCATGGTTTCTACTGAATCAGCGATTAATTCACGGGAGGGCAGAGAGTATTTCATGCCAGCATGACCCATGGCGATGCCATCATCCACAGCGATGGTGTTGAATTCAAACGGCACGCCGCCGTTGGCGCGGATGGTATCTTTGATTTGTTGTCCAAACTCCTGCAGATGGACATGACCCGGGACAACATCGACATGGGAATTCACCACGGCAATAAAGGGCTTGCTCATGTCAGCGTCGCTGACCCCAACAGCCTTCAGTAGGGAGCGGTGAGGGGAACGTTCAATTCCTTTTTTGATTTGGTCAGATCGCACGATATTTTTCCTCCAGAAGAATTTGATATAAAAGAAGCCACCCAACGATTTCGTTGGGTGGCTTTGTTTTTTTTGTTATACGCCGCAATTACTTTTGCTTGACGTAAACCTTGCACAACCTCCCAACCGAAACCAGGTCCTCAACAAGAACGAGGACCAAAAGAATAATAACGATTAGGGAGATAAAGAGGTTATATGTAAACATTTCTATCCGTTCGAATTTTGTGCTTTGTTATAAAAAATAATCTCCGTTTGCATATCGAGGAGATCACTTCACCTGACTACATTATCATATTTCAAGGCGGGCAACGACACGATAACAAAAACATAATATTAACAATATTTGTTTGATTATACGGATAATGCGGGATTTGTCAATACAAAAAGCGATATTCGTGTTAAATCCGTGAGCTACCCAACGCTAACACTAGCACCGCACTGCGTTTGGTGCAGCGCCTTGTTATACCATTCCTTTTATTCTTTCATACCTTTTCAGTGTGATGAGCCTGTCAACCGTGAGCACACCAGCCCACTCCAGTTTCGCCTTTTCCCATACGTCAGGATGCTTGCCTCCCCAGGACCATGTTGGCATCCATGAACCATCTTCCTGTTGCATAGAAATCTCGTAGTCTAAGTTCTCCGAGACATTGTCTCGCAGAACTTCGAAGAAAGCAGACCCTGGTCTATCGGCGACTTGAATTGGCATAAGACCATATTTCTTCCACTGGGATGGATCTTGTGAAACCGTTTTGGTAAGAAGTCTATCCAGTATTTCCTCTGGACAAAACAATGCACTAAGATAACTTTTTGCTCAACAGTATTGTTTACGCATTAAGACCTTAAAACAATTCGAAAAGCGCATCTGTACCTAATTTCGGAATTAATGCACCTGCCAATTCTTCAATAGTTTTGTCGTAATCGATTCCAATAAAATCATCAATACTGCCAAGATAACACATCCTTTCCGCATCAAATAATCGTTTTTCCTTATCACTTAATATGAATTTCATCACTGGCGTGTACTGAGTATAAATATCGTGTTCTTTTTCCATTCGACGATTGAAATCAACAACTCTCGCATCAGAAAATCCAAATTCTTTCGCCATCATTTTTGCTAGCTCTTCTAAATCTGGCCCCACTGCTTCATATATCGCCATTTCTTTGAATTTTACCCCCAACCGATATCTTTTCCCTTCGGGGTGCTTCTTTAGTGCCGCTTCGACAACTGCTATTTCTTCATCGGTCAGTAGTTTTGGCCGACGCTTTGCGAGAGATACGATCCCATTTACGCTTTCTCTAATTTCATAGCCTTCCGGTATTTTTTCCACGGCCTTATCTTTTTGCTCACGCGAAAAATAATAGCGTGGTTTCCCGGTCTTCGTTATTCCCTGACACAGATAGTATTTCCGACCTTTTCGATTTGTGTATGTCACTGCCATTTTGACGATATTCCTCTCTGCTCTTCTTTACAATTTTCTGCCGCACAACGAAAAAGCTCACCCGCCTGCGGGTTTGCAGGACTCCATCGTTTTGGAAACTAGATTCTTTGCTCCGAACCGTCATTTTTGCGGCCGCTTTAGCCAAGTCCGCTGCAATTTGGGTTAGGCCGTTTCAGCTTGCAAAAGCTACGTTGATATATTTTATCAATCATGGCATTAAAGTTGAATCAAGTATGAGCAAAGGTGGTTCTGGATTCTTCATTCTATAAGCAATATGCTCTTCCATTTTTCTCACATCAATCAAATGTGCAAAAATGATTTCTTGTATATTCGCTGGAAAAAGCCTATGTACATCAACAGGATATAACGAACCGTCTCCTGGAATTTCCACACTTTGCACAACACCGTCTGTTCCGAGATATACGACAGCGGGTACACTAGCTCCGGTGGGTATTTCTCCAGGCAACTGACAAAATGCCCACAAATATACTTCGTTTTCAGATTGTCCCAAAATTACCCATTCGCACAAAACATTTTCTGGAATGGGAGATGGGATAATCTTTTTCGCCAAAGCTTTCTCGTATTCTTGCCAACGGGCCAGTTGGTCGGCATTAGGTGTAATATAAACTGATATGGTAGATGATGGCGAGGGAGTTAGAAGAACGGGAGTAACCGTATCGGCATTGGTGACTGTAGAAATTTTAGTTTCTGTTGGAGTAAAATCTGCGGAGAATACCATTGAAGTCGTGTTCACATTTGTAGGCTGTATTACT
>JAIOTF010000341.1 GCA_021107195.1 Anaerolineaceae bacterium
CGTCCCCGTCATACATCATCCTCTTTACCAGCAGCCATTTTTGATTTTTTGTTGCAGGTATGGTTCTCCTGCAATTCCAGCACAAAACATAAAGAAGACAAGCGGTTCAGATATCGCAAAACCTGCACATTTTCAAGAGGCGTGCGCTGGTGAAGCGCCACCACTCGGCGCTCTGCCCGGCGGGCAATGGCCCGTGCCATGCCAAACGCTGCACCCGAGCGGGTTTCACCAGGCAGGATGAAGCCCTTTGGTGCGCCAACCACAGCACTGATGGCATCCGTCTGCTCTTCCAGCCAGACCACATGTACTTCAGAAATGGTACGCACCCGATGGGCGACCTCTGGTTCAGTTGCCACCTCGGACATCAAACTATAAAGGTCTCGCTGGACGCGGGTAACCAATGTGTCTGCCCCCAGTGTCTGACTCAAACTACGGGCCACTCCCAGGGCGGAAGTTAATTCATCCACCGTTCCCAAGGCCTCAATGCGCATATCAGACTTGGCAACACGACCTTTACCCAATGTATTGGTAAAGCCATCGTCGCCTTTGCGGGTATAAAATGATGGCATCTTTTCCTCCATTCTTTTTTGCGCACAAGATACACTTGCTCTTGCTATAAAAACATCCGGCCGGAAGCTCCAGCCGGATGTTCAGCAATTCTGCTAATAAGTCTACTGCCCGGGTTCCGCAGCTGCCGGTTCCTGCAACGTGCGTTTTGCCAGCAGGAACCAGTCCGTAACAGTGTTGAAGCGATCACTGCTGTCATACAGAGGGCCAACGCTGACCCCTTGCACGCCATATTCCACGCCGTAGTTATAGACAGGATAATACAAGGGCAATGCAGGCAGTTCTTCGCCGAAGATAACCTGGAAATTGCGGTATAGACGTTCGCGTTCACCCAAGTCTGCCACCACCCTGGCCTGCTCAATATATTCACTGGCAACCCGGTCATCCCATTGGGAATAATTCTGTCCCCCGGTCGCCATCGCCTGATCCCAGAAAGGATAAGGATCCGGGTCGGGGGTGCGCGTCAGGTTCAAATCCACCAGCACGGCCTGGAAAAGACGGTCTTCCAAATACACATTGACCAGCTCTTCATAAGGCACGGGGGTGATGGTTACTTCAACATCCAGTTCTGCCCAATTGGTTTGAATGGCTTCTGCCAGCCTGGCGTGCAATTCCGTGTCCGGATAAAGCAGTTCAAAGCGCAAAGCCACATCTTCTTTTGTACGCACCGGGTCTTCTTCACCGGCCACCACATATTCCGCCTGGCGGAAGAGCTTGATCGCCGCATCCCGGTCAAAATCAACCCGTTCTGTCTTCGGGTAAAAGGCCCAGGTACCGGGCAGGATCGGGCCATCAGCGATGATCGCCTGACCTTCCAGAATATTGTTAATCATCCACTGCCGGTTGAGCCCCATCAACAGAGCCCGGCGCACGTCAGCTTCCTGGAAGAATTCCACTTCGGGATTGTTCAGGTTAAAAATGACCATCGAGAGTTCCGGCTTGCGCATCGCATACAAAGCCAGATCCGGTTCAGCGAGGGCGTCACCGAGGATATCCAGCGAGATCAAGCCAATCCCCTGAACTATTCCCTGATGATAGGCTTCCAGTGCAGCAGTCGCATCCGGATAATAATCCAAAACAATTTGCTCAATATAGGCTGGTTTCTTGTAATAACTCTCATTGACGTTGAGTAAAACCCCGCTGATCTGGCCATTTTCGACCACCACGCGTTCAAACCGGTAGGGGCCGGTGCCAACAGGATTGAGGTTGTAATCATCTTCCACCATTTCGGCAAAACTGCGATCGCCGAGGATATGCTGGGGCAGGACGCCAAACGTCAGGTAATCCAGAAACGGGGAAAACGGCTCTGGCAGCACAAATTGCATAGTCAGGTCACTGAAAATCTTAACTTCCACTTCCTGCCAGAATTCTGTGATATCCGTGGGAACCAGGCCTTCCCCTTCACGCAGCATCTCGATGGTGAACAAGACATCATCGGCTGTGAAAGGCTCACCATCATGCCAGGTAACCCCGGGACGCAGGGCGAAGTTGTACGTCTCGCCATCCTGAGAAATACCCCAGGACTCAGCCAGCTCAGGATGTGGGACGCCGCGTGAATCAAACCGCACCAACCCGCTATACACCAGGGCATCAACATCACGGTCAACCGCATTGTAAAAATCCAGCAAGGGATTGAAACGCTGCGGCGCACCAATCAAGGCTTCTGTGTACACACCGCCCTTGACCGGTTCAGGCGCAAGGGTTTGCACGGCAGGTTGTTCCCCCAGAAGCAGGATACCTACAACCAGCCCTGTCAAGAAAATAATGATCAACTGCCAACGTAATTTTTTCATGGTTAGGATATTAAAAAGGGCGACCTCTCAATACTGAGCCGCCCTCAATAAAAGGCCTCGATATTCTGGGCGAATGCTCTTCGCTAGCCGCTGATGACCACAGTAATCAGGGTTAGAATGAAGAACGCCGCGCTCAGGCCAATGGTGATATAGAATAGTGTTTTCTCGATACCGCGGCGAGCTGAAAAAACACTGCCCGAATCGGCACCCGTCAAACCGCCCAGACCAACGCCCTTGTTTTGAACGATGACACTGGCGATCAAGGCGAGAGAAGTTATAATAAGAGCGATATCGAAATAATCTTGAAGTTGCACTTGTTGCCTCCTGAAATTGAAAACCAAATTGGATTATACCTGTAATCAGCCAGAATCGTCAACCACAAAATGCAAGAATTAATTACATCCATTCACCTTTATAGCGCATACACCAGCGAAACAATCCCCCATGCCGGGCTGCTTTCACTGGCACTGGCCGCAAACATTGATGTAGTGATCACCACAGACAAGAACCTGTTGGTATATGGCGTTGATGGCTATACGCAAGAAGATGACAGAACCTGCCTGTTGCTGGCGGCTGAAGAAGTCTTTGACCGCGGGCTGCACCCTTCCCGTAACCACATGCTGGTACTGGATGCCAAGCGCGAGTTAGCCGCCTTTGCCGCGAACCCGCAACAAGCAGCCAAATTGGCTACAGGGGGCGGCGGAATGCCCTTTCTGGCGCACCCCTGCGCAGCGGCTGAAACAACCCTGGGCAAGGTACTCCCGCCCTGGTCGGTCGAAGACATCCCGGACGGTTTCACCGGCCTGGAAGTGTGGAACAGCCTCAGTGAACTACAAGACCATGCGTCCAACCGCTTGTTGGCCCGCCTCTTTGCATGGCTGCCCAGGCTTGGACGGCGCGGGCCAAATCGAGCTGCCTGCCAGTACTGGGACCAACTGCTTGCAACAGGCGAAACCATTACTGCGATTGCCGGCAGCGGTCTGGGCGGGTTGCAAAGAACCCGTCCGCGGTTGCAGCATTATCTGCTGCAAAACATCACAAACCACCTGGTGGTACCCCAGCCTTTGAGCGGCTCTTTGGAAGATGACAGGAAAATGGTGTATGATGCACTCCGCCAGGGACACGCCTTCATCGCCTGTGATGACCTGGCACCGGCACGGGGCTTTCGGTTCAACGCAAAAGGACGCGAAAAGAAAGCTTCGATCGGTGATTCTGTTGTGCTGAAAGACAGCGTTACCTTCCAGGTACGTCTGCCGCAGGCGGCAAAATGCCAGCTTTATCAGGATGGAGAAGTGATCCGCACCTGGCACAGCAAAGACATCTGCGTGCATACCACCAACCAGCCAGGCACGTACCGCGTGGAGGCCTATCTGCCCTACCTGGGGCAGGAAGTCGCATGGATCATGAGCAATCCGATCTATGTGCTTCCGTATGTACCGCCGCCGCTCAGTGACCAGTTGTACAATTCTTGATCGAGGGAATTTAATGGCGACCACCAATAATATTACGCGTTTGCTCGCATCACGCAAAGTGAACTTCACCGTCTATGAACTCCCCCCGGAGAAACTTGGGGCAGTGGAAACGGCTTCACGACTGAATGTCCAACCGGAGATAGTCTTCAAAACGATCGTGATCACCCAAAAGAAACCGGGCAAACCAGTGCTGGCTGTGGTCTCTGCTCCCAAAGAAGTAGACCTCAAGCTGGTGGCGAAGGCGCTAAAAGTCAAAAAGGTCTACCTGCCCACCCAGGCCGAAGCCGAAGCGCTGACCGGCCTGCAAGCCGGCGGCATCTCGCCTTTGGCACTGACCAGCAAAGGGTTTCTTGTACTGCTGGACACCAGTGCTGAAGCATTTGAGGAAGTTCACATCTCCGGCGGGCAGCGCGGCCTGAACATCCGCCTGCCGGTGAAAGACCTGGTGAAATTGACCAGGGCCAGAGTGGCACAGATCAGTAACTGAATGTCGAGAGGGATGAGAAACTCACCCCATCCCCCGCTTACCCCTTGATCACCAGCACCGGCCGCAGGCGGGCCACCTTGCGGGCGATGCCCGCCCCGCTGACCGCCTCCACCACCTCATCAACATCTTTATACGCCTGCGGCGCTTCCTCCGCCAAACCGGAAAGCGATCCAGCTTTAATAAGAATTCCTTGCTTTGTCAACTCCTGGCGCAGGGTTTCACCGCGCACCTGTTTCTTGGCCTTGCGGCGGCTCATCACCCGTCCGGCACCATGACAGCACGACCCCAGCGAGCGCTGCATGCTTTCCTCAGTCCCAACCAGCACCCACGAAGCCGTGCCCATACTGCCCGGCACCAAAACCGGCTGGCCAATCTTCTGATAACGCTGCGGAACACCTTTCACCCCTGGCCCAAAGGCGCGGGTCGCTCCCTTGCGATGGACACATACCTTGCGCAGTTTACCGTCAAAGCTGTGTTCTTCCACCTTGCCCATATTATGCGCAATATCATATACCTGATGCAAATGCCAATCGGGCACCTGCCCGGCCAGCACATCTTCAAAAGCCTGGCGGGCTTGTGCAGCCAGCACCTGCCGGTTGGCAAAGGCAAAATTCGCCGCTGCCCGCATGGCAGCAAGATAAGCCTGCCCTTCTTTTGAATCCAAAGGAGCACAGACCAGTTCGCGGTCTGGCAGGTGGATGCCGTAACGTGCCGGGACACCCTGCAATTGCCTGACATAATCACTGCAAACCTGATGCCCCAGACCGCGTGATCCGCAGTGAACCATCAGAGTCAGGCAGCCCTCGCTCAACCCCATCACCCGCCCGGCTTCGGGGTCAAATACTTGCTCCACAACCGACACTTCCATAAAGTGATTCCCTGAACCCAGCGTGCCCAACTGGGGGCGGCCGCGTTCGCGGGCCCGCGGGCTGAGCTGGTCGGGATCAGCTCCGCGCAAACAGCCTTCCTCTTCCGTCAATAACAGGTCCGTTTCAGAGGCCAGGCCCTTCTTCCTGACCCATGCCGAACCCAGGGCACACACCTGCCGAAGCTCGCGCTCGCTCAACTTCCAGCGGCCGCCCTTGCCTACGCCGCTGGGGCAGGCGCG
>JAIOTF010000344.1 GCA_021107195.1 Anaerolineaceae bacterium
GCAACGGGATTGGTCCATGGAGCGAAGACCTGACCTTTCAGGTGATGACCTCCAGCGGCGAAACGGTTTCACTGACAGGGAATGTAACCCTGCCGGGCCGTCCACAGCCGCCTGACCCGCGCTGGGTCACAACAATCACGATCCAATTGGTCAGCACTACGGGTATAGAACCGATAGAAGCCGAAACTTTCAATGCAACAACGGACACCAACGGCCAGTTCACGCTAACCGATCTTGTCGCCGGTGAATATAACCTGCTGGTCAAGCCGGCTGGCGCACTGCAGAAGACTTTCCAGGCCGTTGAACTGCAAAGCGGCGAAAACCTGATCGACTTTGGCGGCTTCGTGTTTGGGGATGCCAACGGCGATAATTTTGTCAATGCCACCGATTTCTCGCTGCTCAGTGCGGCATATAGCGCCTGCCAGGGAGACCCGCAATATAACATGGCAGTGAACTTCAATGGGGACGACTGCGTCACTGCCGCCGACTTCTCGCTGCTCTCGGTCAGCTATGGTTCTGGCGGAGATGAGTGAAACAACCAAAAGCACAACAGCCTGCGTTTAAAACGCAGGCTGTTTTTTATCATCATACAAGCTCTTCAATGGCAGCAAATAAATCGTTAAATTAAAAACGGAGCAGTCCCTCTACTGCTCCATTTTTATGAAGAGCTCCCCTGCTGCTCTCTTGGAGGATACAACCTACCCTCCTGTGGGGGATTTCGGTAATAATTTCTTACTATAACTAATATAAGATATTTACCAACTCAAATCAATAGACAAAAGAATCAAACACTAGGCATTTGTACTAAATGCTGCCAAAATGGCCTTTCCCATGATAAACCTATATTCTTACCCTTGTAGACTGGTGTAGAATATTAATACATCACAGTCAACGATGATCCTCATCATAAAAAAGAACACAAGCCTATGACGTCTATACTGCAAAACAACCACCTCAAGAAGAAAATTATCCGCGTGGCGATCCTGGACGATCACCAACCGATCATTGACGGTTACCTGTACCGCCTGGGCAATGTTTTCGGCATTGAAGTCGTTGCTACGATGCACTTTGGTGAAGAGCTGGAACCGGCCCTTGCGAAAATCCCGATAGATGTTTTGCTGCTGGACATCGGTGTTCCCACCAGCCAGACAAACAGAAATCCTTACCCCATTCATTTTGCGATTTCCAGCCTGTTGCAGCGCTACGCAGACCTGACCATCCTGGTGATTTCCATGTACGCCCAACGTGCGATGATCAAATCCGTGATGGAAGCTGGCGCCAGCGGATACATTCTGAAAGATGACCAATCAGCCATTAAGGAACTGCCATCGATCATCCAAACTGTGGACAGCGGCGGCATCTACCTCAGTCAATCGGCCGCCAAACAAATTTACAAGCGCCGTACCGGCCAGTTGAAGCAGCCCCTTACCCCGCGTCAGGTTGAAGTGCTTTCGCTCTGTGCAGCCTACCCCGATGCAACCACGGCTGGCCTGGCGCAGAAGATGAACATTGCCAATTCAACTGTCCGAAATCTGTTGTCCAGCGCATATATTAAACTCAAAGTGCGCAATCGCGCTGCTGCAATCGCCAAAGCACGCACAATGAATTTCCTCAAACCTGAGGATACTCCTCCTGTGACCTATCACCCCAGAAATAAAAACACCTGATAAAATTGGATTCTCTCCTGGCGTGTCATTTTTCATCGTACCTAAAAACTCCCATTTTCGCCCAGGACCGAAAGACGTTTTTCTGACGGCAACGGATACTGTTGCCGTCACCGCCCTTTGAAGGATGTTTTTCCTATGCCCAATAAGTCGAAACAAGGATTCTATACTGTAATCCACAGCTTTATCAAAAAAATATCTCCCGAAGAGACCTATCACCCTGAAGATGGATTGGCATACTGGCGCGAACAGATATTCATGCGATTCATCGCCATTATCATTTTTGGGTCTACACTGGTTGTCGGCTTGATAGCTATTCTCACCGTGCAACAGCAGTACTGGAGTGTACTGATTGTGGATCTCTTGGCCTACACAGCAGCCATCATTGCTGCTTTTGCCAAACGTCTCTCGCTGCAAATACGAATCCATATCTTCATGATCGTTATATTCAGCTTGGGGGTTGCCCTGCAAATCATCGGAGGTCCCATCGGTAATGGCAGCCTGCTGCTGTTCCTTTTCCCGATGATGGCAGCAGCGCTACTGAGCCTGCGAGCGGCGGCCATCGCCCTGAGTGTGAATCTGGTCACGCTGATCCTCCTGGGATTTTTGCTCAACCTGAGCTTATTAGAACATACCGGCATGGGGCAGTACACAATGATCGACTGGGTCGGGACCAGTGTCGGGTTCATATTTTTTAACACACTGATAACATTTTCACTTTCTGTACTTCTCGAGGGGCTGATGGATGGCTTTACACGCAGCAAGAAATCCGAAGCTGCCCTGAAAGAAAGCCGCGAACGCTACCAGGCGATCATTGAAGACCAAACCGAATTGATCGACCGCTGGGAGCCGGATGGCACAATGACCTTTGTCAACCAGGCCTGTGCGGATTATTTAGGCCGGCCGCGGGAATCGTTTATCCGAGAGAACTTCTTTTCCTTCATCCCTGAAGAACAAACCGCCGCCCTCAAAGAAGATCTAAAAAAACTGACACCTGAGAATCCTGTCATTACCATTGAAGAAATTACCGTGATTGATGGCAAGAATCGCTGGATGCGCTGGACCATTCGAGCGCTGTTTGATGAAAATGGCAAACTAAAAGAATATCAATCCGTCGGCAGCGACATCACCGACCATAAACGCACAGAGGAAGAGCTGGAACGCAGCGAAAGCCGCTACCGCGCCATCGTTGAAACCCAAAGCGAGATCATCTCACGCTGGCGCCCAGACACCAGCTTAACCTTCATCAATGATGCGGGCTGCCAGTTTTACAACAAGACCAAAGAGGAACTGCTGCAAACCAGCATCATTGACCTGGCACCAGAGGACGACAAACAACTCCTGCGGGAATACGTTGCATCATTCAGTACTGACAATCCCAGCCAAACCATTGAGCTTTCTGGCCCTGACCGCTTTGGCAATATCCATTGGTTTGAATGGCAGGACCACGCCCTGATCGAAAACGGTCAAATCGTTGAATTTCAATCCATTGGCCGGGATATTACCAAAGAGAAGCATATCCGGGTTAAACTGCTAAAAAGTGAATCCCGCTACCGGGCAGTGGTCGAGGACCAGTTGGAATTGATCTGCCGCATGCTGCCAGATGGGACAATCAATTTCGCCAACCATGCGTATGCTCACTTCTTTGGCATGATCCCTGATGATCTGATTGGCAGCAACCTGACTGCTGTGGTTGACCCACAAGAAGCTGCCAAGTTGGTCAAAAAATTCAGCCAATTGAACCTTGAGAACCCGAGCTATTTAAACACCCATTTGGAAACGAATGATCATGGAGAAAATCGCTGGTTCGCGTGGACAAACCACGGCATCTTTGATGAACAGGGGAACCTGACAGAAATTCAAGCTATCGGTCAAGACGTCCACGAACGCATACTGGCACAAGCCGCGTTGGAAAAGAGCGAAGCCCGCTACCGGGCAATCATCGAAGACCAGACAGAATTGCTCTGCCGGGTTTCACCCAATGGTATTTATACCTTTGTCAATAATGCCTATGCGCGCTTCCATGGAAAATCACCGGGTGAGCTGATTGGCTGCGAAGTAAAAGATGTGGTCCAGCCAGATATTATGTCTCAAATCACAAAGGGTCACCTAAACCTCACCCCTGATCACCCAATCATTCAAAGATTTAGCCTCCAAACGAATACCAAGAAAGAAACTCGTTGGTTTTCATGGATAGATCGCGGCATTTTTAATGCACAAGGGGAACTAATCGAAGTCCAGGCCATCGGGCGAGATATTCACGACCAAAAACTGGCCGAACAAGCCTTGTTGGAAAGCGAAGCCCGCTACCGGGCGATTGTTGAAGGGCAGATCGAGCCTATCTGCCGCTGGAAGCCTGATTTCACCCTGACCTTTGTGAACGACGCCTACTGCAATTTGTTTGGGAAAGAACGCGAGGCACTGCTCAAGCACTCCTTCCAATCCACCGTACCCGATGAAGACTGGCAAATTATTGAAAAAATGATCAAAAAGCTGTCAGACGGTGCACCCCACGCAATTGGTATCAACCGCGTCATCACAGCGCGCGGACCCCGCTGGCTGCAATGGGCATTAAGCGGGATCAGGTCCAAAAACGGTCTCATCACTGAGTTTCAATCTGTCGGGCACGACATCAGCAAGCAGAAACAAACCCAGCGGATGCTGCAGAAATCGCTGAGCAAGCAAATCAAATTGACCGATGCCAATAGAGAGCTGGTTCAACGACTGGAAGGGCTGTATCTCACCGATGTAAATCGCCACGAAGCACAGTTGAGCCATCTGGCAAACGAATTGCATGATGATGTGTTGAATGCCCTGGCGGTGGTGAGCGCCAACCTTGATCCGGAAGAAACTCCTAAACATGTGATCAATGCTTATGAACAAGCCATCCATCGCACGCGGGAGATTGTAAACGGGCTACGCACTACAATGCTTAATTACGGTCTGTATATCGGCCTGGAAACCCTGGCAGACGAACTGTCTGACCAGTTCCCAAACGGCCCGATCTTTTATATGGATATCCCGCGATGCGATATCCGTTACGACCTCAACGTGGAATTGCACCTGTTTCGCATTGTACAGGAAGCTTGCAACAACGCCATCAAACACGCCAACGCATCCGAAATCCACATAAAGGGCGTGTTAAAGAGCGATAAAGTGATCCTGGAAGTAGAGGACAATGGCAGAGGATTTGCCGCCGAGGATATTCTCGATCTGCCCGCTTTATTGCGCGAGCAGCATTTTGGGCTGGCCGGCATGTTTGAGCGCGCGGAATTAATTCGCGGTGAATTAAGTATTAATTCCATCCAGCAACAATGCAGCTGCATCCGGGTGTGCTGGGAAGCTGACAAAAAACATTGAACAGCGGCCTCTGCCCCCCGCTAAAACGACAAACTTTTTCTAAAAATGATCGGAAAAAATTGGCCTTGACAATTACTCAAATATTGGTAAAATAAAGGTGATCCTCTACCGGTTGCCCCCCTCAATCGGTAGGGGATCGTCTTTTTAAACTTGATCCAGGGGAAAACTATACCAGGAAAGAAACCAAAAACGGTACCAGCAGCGTCAAAACCAAACCGTTGACCACGGCGATCAAGGTCGTTTCCGAGTCAGTATATCGCTGAATGACCGGCAGCGAGGTATCCGAACTGGTCGCACCTGCACTGGCCACCGGCGCCAGTTTGCCAAATGCCCGCACCAAAAACGGTGCCAACAGCAAAGTGGACATTTCACGCAGGATGTTTGAGATCAAGGCGACCACGCCCAATTGCGGACCGCGCGCCTGCCCAATCAAAATACTGGATAAACTGTAATACCCCAGCCCTGCACCGACGGCAGCTCCATCTCTGATGCTGATCCCTGGCAGCAGCAATGAGACCAGACCTGCTCCCAGCAAAGAGCCAATTGCAATCCCGGCAGGAACGAACAACATACGGGGGTTGATCTGGCGCAGGTAATCAAAGAACTGCGGGTCAAGACCCATGCCCAATCCAACCAGCAGCAGCAATAGACGTACAAGCTGCAAAGAGACAGTGTCCAGCAACAAAATCTGCGGTGCCAGACCGGTTGCACCAGCTACGACACCCAGCAAGAACAAACCCAGTAAAACCAAACTAAACTTCATGACTGCGACTTTCGTTCTGTGGCCAGGTACAGCCCCCGCACGACGAGGATACTGCCTGCCACCGCTCCTATGGCCAATGCCAGGGCTTGTAACCCCAAACCAGCCAAGTTCTGCATCACCTGAGGATTGGCCCCCACTAAAATGCCCAGTACCACCATCAAGGAGCACACCACGACCCGTGTCAACCATGCAATCCGGGGAGACAGCGACTTCCGCTCCCGCAAGAGAATGCCCAAACCAACGCCAACAACAAACAATAAAACGAGAACCAGCATTATTCACACTCCACTTGATAACGACAATATCGCAAAGATACCACAAATAGTGAAGGATGGCTTAGAATTAGACAACTTGTGCACTGAACTTACCGCGGCGGACTGATAAAAAGGAACCAACCTGCAATGACCATTCCCATTCTTTCGATCGTTGGAAAATCCGGCAGTGGAAAAACAACCCTGATCGAAAAATTGATCCCTGCGTTGAAACAGCGCGGCTATCGCATCGCAACCGTCAAACATCACTTCCAGCCCGATTTCGAAATGGATATACCCGGCAAGGATAGCTGGCGGCACGCCCAGGCGGGCAGCGAGCATGTCATCCTCGCCTCACCGCGCAGGATTGCCAGTATCCGCCAGATCTCGCGTGAACTGACGATTGACGAGATTGCAGCAGAGATCAAAGATGTCGACTTGATCATCACCGAAGGCTACAAAACGCCTCAAAAGCCCAAGATCGAGATAGTGCGGTCAGCCCGCAGCCAAACCCTGGCCTGCGATCCGGCGGAATTGATCGCCGTAGTCAGCGACCACAAATTCGACTTGCCCCTGCCGCAGTTCGCCCTGGATGATATTCAAGGCATTGTGGAGCTGATCACTGCGCAACTGCTTGCCTGAACCACATCCGATGATACAATTGAAAATCAATCCATCTGACCGGGATGCAGCCATTCTCAATTTGGCTTTGTAGTAACGATTTCAATCGTTAATTCCAGACACCTAACAACTAAAGTGTTACTACGGCAGTATTATTTCTGTCACACCGAGCATTGCTAACGGGAATGGAATTAATCCAAAAAATTATAACTATGAAAATATTTAATGTTGGCCCCCTTGAAGTACTCCTGATCGCCCTTTTGGCCCTGATCGTTTTCGGGCCAAAACGACTGGTGCAAGTCATGCGTGATTTTGGAAAATGGCTGCGCTCGATCGCCAAATCGCCGATTGTGCGTGACTTTGTGCGCACCACAGAAGACCTGCGTAATCTGCCCAACGAATTGCTGCGCGAATCCGGCCTTGACCAGGATATCAAAGAGGTTTCGCGAGCGGCAAAAGAGGCTATGCGCATTGACGAGATGAACACCGAGCGAGCCAAACAAGACGCACCTGACAAGGTACTCCCGGATAGCGAAACAAGCATTTTCCCACCCGACCTTCCTGCAGAAAACAATTCTGACGATCCCGCATAGCTCGGCCAGCACTGCCATGCACGCGGCCCGGACATTTCCAGCGCGGCGGCTTAATGCACTTCGAGGCTTAATGGAAACAAAACAAATTTCGATGAAAATGCAGATCGTCCTGCTGACAATCGTACGCGCCATTATGAACGTCAACACGCGTATGGTTTATCCATTCCTGATGGTGTTTGCCCGCGGTCTGGGCGTTGACCTGAAAACCATCTCCACCACACTCACCATCCGCTCCTTCTTCGGCGTATTGACTCCCTTTCTGGCGCCACTGGCCGAAAAGCACAGCCGCCGGTCAGGTATGCTGCTGGGTACGGCTATGTTTGCGATTGGCAGCGGTCTGGTCGTCCTTTGGCCGTCCCTGACCGCCTTCGGCATCGCCCTGTCGATCACCTTCCTGGGGATGTATGTCTACATGTCCGCTGTGCAGGCCTACCTGGGAGACCGCGTACCCTACGCCCAGCGCGGCCGGGCAATGAGCATCTTTGAACTGTCCTGGTCTTTTGCCTTCATCATCGGTATGCCCCTGTTGGGCATGTTGATTGGCCGCTATGGCTGGCAAGCGCCGTTTCCCATCCTGGCCCTCCTCGGTCTGCTTTCATTGATCACGATCTGGGCACTGATTCCCAACA
>JAIOTF010000408.1 GCA_021107195.1 Anaerolineaceae bacterium
CGGCGGAAGGTCTCGGCGCCGTCATGATTATCAAAAATGCGAATGTCGCCGGGCTCATCCTGCGGACCCAAGCGGTTAGCAAACAACACACCATCCAGCTTGAACACAGCAGTTCTAAATTCTCCACTATTTGTTTTGTGGATAACCTCGGCTTCTTTGTATCTCCCATCTCCGAATGGCCCCCCGGAATGTGCATCGTACTCTAGCTGAAAAGAATCCGTCCCTTCATCGAGATACTCGATCTCAAATTGAACTTGAAGGACAGGATCGGGGATTTCAAAGAGGAAATCATTGTCAACATCAAACATGATGTAGTAGTCTTCCATGCCGTTTCCATCAATGTCTGGCAGCACCTCCCCGTTGCCAGTGCGCCAGGCAGTCTCCTGGTTTTCGCCGGCTGTTACCACCTCAACGTCAACATCTTCGTTCAACCGCAGGATAAGCCCGCCATCCATATTCTCGGCATCAAATATCACTACACCCGGCTCGGTGAGAAAAGCGGCTTCTTCCACCAGGTCTTCCTCTGGTTCCGGTTCCGGTTCTTCAGGCTGCGGCTTCGGGGTTGGCTCTTCTGCTGCGGCAACCTCAGCTGCCGGTGTCTCGGCCACTTCGCGGCCAGGGAGAAGCTGGGTGGCCGCAAAGGCGGCCCCGCCCAACACCACCGCGCCAATCGCAATCCAGGCCCACAGGGGCATCTTCTTCTTGCCTGGTTTCGGTGCAGGGGATTTTTTCTCCACCACTTTTGTGGTTTTTTGTGATGGGGGAATCCCCTCACTTTCCATGGCCACAGTGGCTTTTTCCAGGTCTGGCCCTTCCATCGCAACGGTAGCCTTGTCCAGCTCCGGCTCTTCCATCGCTACGGTGGCTTTATCCAGGCCACTTTCTTCAATCTCCTCCATCACTGCGGTTGCTGCATCGCTTTCTTGCTCGGTCGCTTCGGCCGGCTCCTCTTCTTCTATGGCCACCGTTTCCGCAGCGAGGGTATTTTCTCCCGCGCCAATCGGCGCGGCGGGTGCTATGGTGGGTGCAGAAGCTTTCTCTTTGGCGGTGGCATCCGGCACAGTCTCTGTGCTTACTGCTTCCGAGGATTCCAATGCATGCAGGGCAATGCGCAACGCCACGACCAGTTCTTCCGCCGAGGAATAGCGTCCATCCGGTGATTTGGCCAGGGCGCGGTCAATCACTTCCTGAGTGGTGGGGGGCATATCATCCACCAGGCTGCTGATAGCGGGAACAGGCGCAGTGATCTGCTTCTGTACAATGGCGATGGGGGTTCTGGCATCGTAAGGCACTTGCCCGGTGAGCATCTCAAAAGCAACGATGCCCAGGGAATAGATATCGCTTTCCTCGGTCAGTTCCTCGCCGCGCCCCTGCTCGGGGGACATGTAGGCTGGTGTGCCCAGCATGGTGCCGGTTGCGGTCAGGCGTTGGCCGCTGACGAATTTGGCGATTCCAAAATCCACCAGATAAGCTTTTCCACCCTTGTCGATCAGAATATTGGAGGGCTTCACATCCCGGTGCAGCATTCCCTGAGAATGGGCATAATCCAGCGCACCAGCAATATCGTTGATAATGGAGCCTACTTTCTTGATTGGTAAACGTTTCCCTTCCTTGTCAAGTTCCACAAGCCGCTGGTGGAGATTGCTACCATCAATATACTCCATCACCATGAAAATGAGATCATCCTGAATATCGAAATCATGAACCTGGACAATATTGGGGTGGCGCAAATTGGCTACAGATTTTGCTTCCCTTTTGAAGCGTTCAATAAAGCTGTTGTCCTCTGTTAGATAACCATGCAGCACTTTGATCGCTACCGGGCGGTCGAGCAGGGTATGCACCCCCAGGTAAACTTCCGCCATCCCCCCCCGCCCAATGCGTTCTGTAATGCGATACTTGCCTAACTCTCTTCCAATTAAATTAGCCAATTTAGCCTCCATTGCACATAGTATGGATATTAATATGAGGCAATCCCCAACAGCAGTGGGGGTTTGCGATTTAAATTACGAGGAATTTAGGAATTTGACAACACACACGCTCATCCATTGACGCGTCCTGCTCACTCGCAAGATCAAATCGCCTAACGGATAACAATCGTGTTATGCACTACTAATAAGCTTTGAAAATCTTAAGCTATAGTAAAAACAGCCGCAACGACCGTCAGACTATCGAATTTTACAGATTTTGCACTGATCAAACGGTTGTATGAAACAAGTCTCAAACCGCCCCACAGTTCCAATTAATTATATACCTTTTTATTCCATTGCATGGTCTTTTTTTACAGCTCAAATCAATTATTGATTGATAAATACCTGCGCTATATTTGCCTGAGTTATCTTACATGATCGGTCCCAATGAAATATCCTGAAAAATTATTAATATCAGGATGAAAGTTCGAATCCTCCACGGGTCTCTACCCAAGTGGTTATCTCTATTATTCCCGTGTTTCAGGCGCTATTGAAGTCTTCTACAGCTTCAATCTGGAAAATCTTGCGGATACAGCGGGGTTTCTGTAAGCGCCGGAATGGTTTCCACAAACAGTACCTGCCCATCTTTCAACCCCACGCTCAAGCCCTCCAGGTGCATCAATCGTCCTTCCTCCACCATACCTTCCATGCTGGTCAGCACAAAATCCTGGCGTCCTGTGGCAAGGACGATCTCATTGATCCCCATCCCTTGAGAAAAGATGGCTGGGGTGTAAGTGGTTGCGAACATGCCTTCCCTGTATTCCGGCTTGACGGTCTGCTCCGAAACTTTGACCCCATTCCTGAAAACCACGGTATAACCGGCAGTGTCATACGTCCATGTTTCCTGGCGGATGGATTCACTAAAAACGATCGTGAAACGGGTGGGGCTGCCATAGAGTTGCTGGACGGTCTGCTGGTCCTGGCTATAAGCATAGGGTTGAAGTGGAGTGCTGCCAGGAGCAGGAGCATAATTCTCGGTCAGGCCGTCCGGTAGGCTGTCCGCACTGCCCCCCATTCCGGGCAGACTGCAAGCAAAGGTAGTCAATACCAATACAGCAAGCAGGACAGACAATGTATGTTTTCTTTTCATCATTCCCTCCTCTTATTGCCTTATATGAGTAAGGATGGCATCGGATGGCCACTCTCCCCCTGTAGCAACAAAATGCAGGACAAATCCATCTGCAGTAAATGTTACTGTTGAAACACCACCATCCTCAGCTATCAGTTGATACTGGTTCATGCCAATGCAGGGAACAACCACACTCTCACCATCTGCAGTAATACCAGTTACCGTCCCGGACGAAAAACTGATATCGAGTGAAATCATATCAACGCCAGAATCATCGCACGAACCACCCCCAAATATACCGCTGCAAGTTTGTTCATATGTATGTTTACCCACATTCGCCGCCTCTTCCGGCGTCAGATTTGAGGAGCTCTCAACAACAACTTCACCGCATTTGCCGTTCGGGCTGGAGACGTTGCTGTTCGGGCTGAGGGTGACTGAGACCGCCCTCTCAGGAATATCACTGGATTTGATGGTCAATGTCACCGGCCCGGTTGATTTATGATGATAGTCAAAATACCCGTCCTCGTTATAGTCTTCGTCCAATTCCCAATAATAGCAGAAGGTGTACGTGCCCAGAGGCAAATCCAGATAACCGCTGGGGTTACTTTCCTGAAAGACAACTGTGGAAGCCGTCGATTTGGCCGGGCTGTACCCGGGAGCAGGCAAATAGGATTCCACCACCACCGTGACCGGTTCAAAGCCATTATTGCTGAAACGCAAGGGTTTTAATAGCGTTTCATTATTCCCTTCACCGGGTTGTTGAACACTCGGTCCAGGCGCAGAAATGGGGGCGGTTGAGTTTGTAATCGCAGGCACATCGTAGTTCCAGGCCGTGCTGTTGGATATCACCGGGGCCAAAGCAGGCTTCACTTCAATGGTATGAATATCCAGTACGGCGTTAACCTGCGCCTCAAAATCAGTTCTGATCTGCGAATTCATCGTGTCAATATAATCCGGAGGCGGGTTATCATTCCCGCTCACAATGGGCAGAAGCGGAACTGCGGGCTCAAGGTCTTCATCGGGGTCTTTGCCGCCGCCAAAAAGCAGCTCCATCATTTTGACCGGCCATCTCCTGGCCTCAGTGTTTGCGCGGATTTTACCTTGAATTTTTCTGACCAGCCCATCTCTCTGCTGATGAAGCCATTGTACTTCCTGATCTCCAGAAGCCAAAACACTATCCCGAACAACGGCTATGCGGACGGAATAGTAGAAATCAACAAACCCTTTCAATGCACCCAGATCACTGTTTTCATCTTTGCCTTCCATCATGTTATGGCTGACAGCCGCCATCACCAGTGCATTGACAAATTCATCATCCAGCGGTTGGGTGTCGTCACTTTGTGCCTGTACAAATACCGTCGGTATACAGATTAATAGAACAAGCAGGGCGATCAACAATCGTTTGCGAACTTTCATTTTTCCTCCACTTCTGATTGGCGTTGATTTTCTATTATTATAGTCTCGATTTTGGATAGGCGGTCCGTTCAGACAATGGCTGTATAAGCACCTTCACCCCCTGGGGGGAAGTCTTTCGAATCCTGTATGAACCACTTTAATTCCAATTCCTCGTGGTTTACGATTTTCTGAAAAGATTGGCCCGTTTTTTTTGCACCACTGACACATAAGAAGTGATAAAATCCTACTACTGCGATAATTGCCTGGCATTCAAACAACAAAGGCCTAAAGACATGTCAGACCTCTACTATATTTTGGGTATGATCAGCAGGGGAGAAGCCCACGCCGCCAGCGTGGAACTGACCCGCTTGCTGCAAAGCGAACCGCAAAACGTGCAGGCCTGGTCATTGATGGCCCTGGCAGTCGAATCCCCTCAAAAGAAGATTGATTGTTACCGGCGTATTTTACAGATTGACCCCGCCAACAGCAATGCCCTGACCCAGCTCAAGGCTCTCGGCGCCGCCCCGGAAGCATCTGTAAACACCCCCAAAACACCTCCGCCGCCCGAACAACCGCCGGCGCCAAAGCCGGTCACCGGTTCGCTCCTGGTCAATGAAAATGAAGTGCGCTTGCTGCTCGTGGCCGGTGAGCTGCACGACCTCTTCAATGGCGAGCTGAACCTGCGCGTCGATCAGGTCCATCTAAACCCCGAAGACCAGATGCCTGCCTCAATTGACTTCCGTCTGCTCTCGCCGGACAAGGACATCAAGGAATACAGGAACGTCCTGCCCGGGTCACTTCTGGAATATCAAGGCAGGCATCGCTACAAGATCGCCATTGCCAGGAATCCCACGCCCAACAAACTGCTCGCCATGCGCATCCGGCGCATCGTGTGAACCAGCTTACCCTTTGATATTTTCCAGCCATTCAAAAAACCACCCAACCGGTCAGTAGGCAAAACCACCTGCCTTACGTAGAATTGTTATTATTGTAGCAACGACTTCAGTCGTTACCCCTGAAACCTCCTCCCTGGAAAGGTTGGATTTATCATCCGGCCAGACAGCAAACCAGACAATCCATACAGGGGGTTCGCCCGACTTACTCGCCCTTTTCAAGGTTGAATACAAACGCCACAAGGATAGCGATGACAGATCAAACAGATTTTGAACGCTACTGGCTCACCAAATTCGGGGACTGCATCGAAGTCACCGGCGGCCCGGCAGTCCGGCAGCAGATCATGCAGGGCAGTCAGACCTTGTCCGATGATGCAACTCGCCAAGAGGTCATCGCCTGGACGCAGGGTTCCATGCAGCGCCTGGAAACCCTGCTGGACGAAGACCAGCAAAAACAGGTCATGACCGGCTGCGCCTGCCAGTACCCCAAAAGCGCGCTGCACGAGATGCGCCAGACCTACGCCGAAACCAGCGACATCCGCCTGGTGCATCAGATGCTTCTTGACCAGTTCAGATCCTTCCTCAAACACACTCTGGAATTGCCCGCAGAAATGATCGCCGAGATCCTCGGACGCGGTTGGGGCGCCGCTGGCATCCTGGAAGAAGAACGCATCATCGCCACCAAGATACCCAAGAGCAGCTACCTGCGCCAATATATGCAGGAAACCGACCCTGGCAAGAAGCGAGCCCTTTACTGCCACTGCCCGCGCATTCGCGATGTGCTCAAAAGCGGTGAAAGCCTTTCCACCACATACTGTTATTGCGGCGCAGGCTTTTATAAAGGCCTGTGGGAAGAGATCCTCCAGCAGCCACTGGAAGTGGAACTGCTGCAGAGCGTGCTTAAAGGCGACGAAGTCTGCCAGGTAGCGGTACACCTTCCTGAAAAGGTATAAATCGCTGTGCTGCTGTTCGAAATCATCCCGCTTTAATAGAAAACCGCCGGTCACAATGACCGGCGGCACACGATTTAATGAATGCGCCAAAAACTAGCGTCTCGCCGGACCCACATAATCCGGCTCGCCAAAAGCCAGCATCGGGAAGAAAATAAAACTCAAAAAGAACAACCCGGCTGCGAACCCGATTCCCCTGTCAAACGCCACTGCCAGGTCCATACAGACCATGAAATAGATGACCAAATTGACCAGCGGGATCATCATCAACAGCACCCACCACGCCGGTCGTCCGGCAATGCGCAGCAGCACCACAATGTTATAGATCGGAACAATGCTGGCCCAACCGGGCTGTCCGGCACGGACATATATCGTCCACATCACCATGATTGACATCACCGCAACGATCAACTCCACCGCCAGTAACAAAACCGTGATCAGCGGATCTTGTTGTGCATACTCCATCGGTTCCTCCTAACAGTCAAAACAAAAACTAAAAGAACATGTTAATGCGCGCAAAGCCACAATAATCTTCCCTTATTCATATTCTATCAGAAGCTATACAAAAAGTTGTGCTTTTTGTAGCACATAATGCAAAGGTGCTGGTCATGTGCCTCGTACACGACCGCACCAATCAAACTCACCAACAATAAATTCACAAAAGACCAAACCCAACCCGCAATTACAGAGCACGGCAGGCTGCTATTTTGTTTTTAGGATAAATTATGGTAAAATTACCCGAATAGTACATATAGATCATAAAAATAACAATTATTGGAACACGTAAAGGTGCCTAAAATGAATAAACCACAAAACAAAAACCGATCGTTCCTTTTGATTATCGGTTTGGCACTCGTTCTTGCAAGCATACTTCTGGCAACAGCATTCCGCCCTGCTCTTCTTGTAGCGGAAACCGCTGCAGCCAACGCGCCCGAAGCAATTACCGTTGCAGAAGCAGTGGAACTGCGGAAACAGGGCGCACTTGTGCTGGATGTGCGCCAACCTGAAGAATGGGAAGCAGGGCACATTCCCGGCGCAACCCTCATCCCCCTGAGTGAACTCCCCAAGCGGCTGGATGAAATCCCCGATGACCATAACGTGGTAGTGGTTTGCCGTTCCGGTAGCCGCAGTGGCCAGGCCATCCAGATATTACGTCAATCCGGATTCAATCAAACCACCAGCATGAACGGCGGTATGAAACAATGGGCCGCATCCGACCTTGAGATCGTGACCGGCCCTTGAGAATGTGCTATGCTGGCACGCCCACATCACCATTCTTTACACAAGATTTAAAACATCCTTCTCCTCCAGATCAAAGAACCGCTCCTCGCCAGGGAGCGGTTCTGCTGTATCAGACCTTACTTGCCTCTTGCTGTACCTTGAAGCGCTGCAACCACCACTGCACAGTGTCCGTCAGGCTTTTACGCAGGGAACGCGGATTGTAGCCCAGTTCACGTTCCGCTTTGCCGCAGCTGATCACAGAATTATCCCGCACGGTTTGCAGCGAATACAGCGTAAACCGCGGTGTATAACGGCCAATGCGCGACAGCAGCGGTGTGAAGAGCGCCGAAAACGCGGCCAGGTTGAAAGGCACATTGACCACCATTGAATGCACGCCAGCCAGGTCCTGCACCAATTTGACCAGGTTAAAGATCTTGATCCTCTCCCCCGAAAGAATATAGAATTCACCTTTACGCCCGTGCTCGGCGGCCAGTATGTGTCCTCTGGCAACGTCCCGCACATCCACAAAATCAAATGCCCCCTCTACCGAGAAATTGAGCTTGCGCCGCAGCGCATCCACGATCAGACGCCCCATCTCCGACAGACGAAAATCATACGGGCCAACAATACCAGTGGGACATACGATCACCGCATCAATGCCCTCATCACGTACTGCTTTCAGAACAGCCACCGAAGCGGTTGCCTTGGAACGATCATAATCGCTGATGTCAGTCTGCGGATCAAACGGGATGTGCTCATCGATTACCACCCCATCAGGAATGCGCTCCAACGCATGGATCGAACTGGTATACACCAACCTTCCCACATCCATTTTTTGCACCGCATCCAGCACATTGCGCGTCCCTTGCACGTTGACCTGCCACACCCGCTCATCCCTGCCAGGCAGGATGGAGATCATCCCCGCCAGGTGATACACCACGTCTGCTCCGGCAAAAGCCCGTTCCAGGTCCTCCGGATGCAGTACATTCCCCTCCACGATATCCACCGCCAGTCCGTCCAACGCACTGCGATCTTCGCCGGGCAGCACCATCGCCCGCACCGATTTGCCATCCTCACAAAGTTGGCGCACCAAAACATTGCCCAGGTGCCCCGTTGCCCCGGTTACAACAATCATCCTGCCCTCCTCCGTAAGCTTCCAATCACCCTCTCCAAACTCTGTTGCGCCTGCATGCCCCAATCTGCACCGCCGGGGTCAACCAGCCCCTGCAGGATATACCCCACCGCCATCGAGACCAGCATCCCGGCTGCCAGGTCGGCATCCACGTCCTCAAACTCTCCCTGGTCGATTCCCTGCTGGATAACGCCCGCGAAGAAATGACGGTAACGCCGATAAGGAGCGATCACCAATGCCTCGATCTCAGGATTGCGGGCCGCCTGCACCCAGAATTCCAGAAACATCGGCAGTTGCCCTTCTGCCTGAGAGAAAATATCACGCATCACCCCTGTCATCGCCAACAAACTTTCCGTCACCGAACCTGACACACCGCGGATACGTTTGATCTCGGAATCCAGACCAGCCAGCCATTCTTCGAGTACTGCCACAAAAAGTGCCTGCTTGCTGGGGAAATGATGATAAAAAGCGCCTTTGCTGACACCAGCCGCACTGCAAATCTCAGCCACACCGCTGACGTTATAGCCCTGCGCCGAAAACAGGGCAATCGCCGCAGACATGATCCTGCGCCGGGTTTCAATACTACGTTGCTGCATAGACTTCTCCTTTTGAAGTGAGTTTGGAATCTGATAACAGACCGACCGGTTGGTTTTATAATAACATACCCTCACACGATTTTCAAGCTGCCCGCGATTGAAGACAAGAGCAGGTGGAGCAATCACCCCCATAAAAACAATTTCGATCTCCCCCCCTCCCCGGCAGCATTCTTGCACCATAAGAAAGCAGCCAGCGCCACAGCCCACTTCATTCTTGTTGGATCGCTGGGTTTATACTATACTTTTAAACATCAGTTTGACCGTGTGTTATCCATTTTTAAGAGGTGCGCATGAGCAAGAAATCAGTAGATCAAGCCATTCAGTTGATCCGCAGTGGAGACAAAAAATCCGGCGGCAAGCTTTTGGCCGAGATTGTCAAAAATGATCCGCATAATGAAACTGCCTGGTTATGGCTCGCAGCCTGTTTTGATAAAGAAGAGAAGAAAAAATATTGCTTGAAGAAAGCGCTCGAAATCAACCCCGACAACACAAAAGCCTGGGAAGCCTTGGAAAAACTATCTGAAGAAGATACCGCCTGGCAAAACCGGCTGGATCTTGCCCTCGAGAAAGAACCTGAACAGGAGCCGAGCACCGGAATGATCCGCGGAGCAACGGTCTTCGATACCCTGCCTGAGGTAGAACCGCCCCCGCCGGGTGAAAACCAGTTTGAACGCACCAAATCCTTCACCGGCATCTTTATCCTGGGTTTCTTCACCGTTGCCAGTCTGATCGCTATCTTCTTTTACGTGCTGATCAGCCGCGGTATCCTCTTCCCGCCCACCCCCGAAAAAACCTATGCCAAAGAAATGCGCAGCATTCTCTCAGAGTACGACACGTGGGAAGACAACAAAGCGCAGTTCGATGCCGCACTGGCCGGGCCATACAGCGGCGTACTCAGCCCCACCGGCGGCACAGCCATGACCGCGTCCGACGCTCTCTTTGCCTATCTGGCTCTGTTGAGCAACCCATCAGAAGAGATCAATAATTTCACTGCCCGTAACGAGCTTGCAGATTTTCTGGCACCCAGCTCCGAAGCCGCTTACCTGAGCGGACAAACAATCCTTACGGCAATGGATGCCAGCCAACCACCAACTGAGGTGCAGGATGTCCACCAACAGTTTTATACCTGCATCCAACAGGAAACCCGGCGCGCCCGGGCGGTTAACCAAATCGTCACCAGCGGCGTGGCCACCGGCTTCAACATCAACAGCGAAGCCTGTGCTGCCCTGCCGGAAAACCTGTCTGTCTTGCGAAGGTTTGCCCGGGATCATTGATCAGACACAAATCACACAGACTATGACTCTCCCGCGAAGCGAATTCGCGGGAGAGTGTGTTTCAACAGATGCAGGCATCGTATTAACGCAGGCTGAGCTTGCCGCGGCCGGAGCATCCTTATTCTCTCGTTGCCTTATCCTTCGGGTGCGATGTCGACAGGTTCAGGCAATGAAAATTCCTGTTTCCCAATCTCTATTCAACCAATCCTGGCTCAATTTGAGGTAAATGATAACCACTGAAGTGGTTACTACGATGGCACTGCATTTGAACGTCCATTTCGCTCATCAGCCTGCCGCCTGTTCCCTGTTTTCCCAATCCCCGATCCCTTCCTCTCTGACAACAATTCTGTGCTGAATGCCTTATAATATATGAACATGGAATCAAGCGATCATCCATATGCAGACATCACAGGATGAAAGCAGAGCAAGAAAAGTTTTCGTCAGCCGCACGGGAAAAGCAGGCAGCAACAGGACAGGAGTGCATTTATGGAATTAATGACGGTCAAGATTGAAAAACCTGAAGAGATCAATTTCATCCTCGGCCAATCCCATTTCATCAAAACTGTGGAAGACCTGTACGAAGCGCTGGTCAGTGCTGTGCCGGGCATCAAATTCGGTCTCGCCTTTTGCGAGGCTTCCGGAAAGCGCCTGGTGCGCTGCTCCGGCACTGACGACGATATGCTTGCCCTGGCCCAAAAGAATGCCCTCGCCATTGGAGCCGGGCACAGTTTCATCATCTTCCTCGGCCCGGGGTTTTTCCCGATCAATGTCCTCAACGCCATCAAGAACAATCCTCAGGTCTGCAATATCTTCTGCGCCACTGCCAACCCGACCAGTGTCATCATCGCCGAAGAAGGCGATGGACGCGGCATCCTGGG
The DNA here is from genome assembly GCA_021107195.1 of Anaerolineaceae bacterium. GTDB lineage: Bacteria > Chloroflexota > Anaerolineae > Anaerolineales > Anaerolineaceae > SMBSF63. Next base: position 11,376 of record JAIOTF010000408.1, read on the forward strand.
TGTCATCGATGGCCGCACGCCATTAGGTATCGAAAACGAAGAAGACGTGGCATGGCGGCTGGGTTTCCTGCGCACGATTGGCTACAAACTCGGCTGAACCCGCTCACCCCTGCCATCACCAGCATCTGGCACGGCTGTTGCAACCTGAAAAACGCCTGTTGTCATTTCCAGTGACGGTGGAACCGCACTGTAAGGAGTGAACTCTCATGAAAAAAGTACTGCCCTTTATCCTGATCCTGGTCCTGTTGGCTGGCTGTGATGGATTAACACCCCAGGAATCCGATGCCCAGATGGCGACCGAAGTGGCGCAAATGCTTACCGGCATGCCCACCAATGAAGATTCTGCCTCTGCTGAAGCCACGCTGCTTGTTGGCGGCGGCCCGCCCCCGGAATCCTATACGAGCACGCCGACCGCTACCAAAACCAGCACGCCGACCATCACCCCCACCGTGCCAACGTCCACCCCCACTAAAACGTCCACCCCGTTACCCACCGAAACCAATACGCCGGTGCCCACCTTCACCCCGACTATCACACTGGCCCCCGGTGATCCCCGCCTGTGGCTTGGAGCGCCCACTTCCTACGATCTGATGGACGGCACCAATCCCTGGGTATGGCCGACGGGCAGCGATCTGTTCACCTCTGGTGAATTTGAAGATGGAAAATTCGTCCTGACCAACGTCAACGAAGACCGCGAAACCGGCTGGCGCCTGGCTATCGTGGAAGGCACCACCTACATGTACACCGAGATGACCGTCACCACCGGCGATGTCTGCGCCGGCAAGGACAATTACGGTATCATCTTCCGCGTCCCCATCCGCACCGAAGCCATACGCGGCTATGTCTTCACCGTTTCCTGTGACGGTCATTACCGTCTGTGGGAATGGGACGGCCGGGCAGACAACTTCAAGGGCGAATATGAAACCCTCATCAGTTGGACCTTCAGCGGCAATATCAATCCCGGCCCCGGACAGACTAACCGCGTTGGTGTGATGCTCCAGGACGATTTGATCCAGCTCTACATCAACGGCGTTCTGATGGATCAGAAAAGAGATGATACCTACAAAGGCGGCTTCTTCGGCATCTCTGTCGACCCGGGCTTTGACACCACCACCGCCGACTTCACCATCTATGTAGATGATATGGCCTACTGGTCCATCCCGCGCTAGAAAACAATCATCATTTGAATAAAAAGAGGTTGCCCTCACAGGGCAGCCTTTTTTGTTTGGAATTTCACACTTTCCCCTGCTTCGTTCCACAATTGAAAGTCCCTCTCCCGAAATCGGGAGAGGGGTTGGGGAGAGGGCTCCATTTCACAAACCGCTCACTGAGCATAAGTGGCGATTTGATTCATCAATACTGTAATGATTCGATCTTCCTATTCTCCCAGGAAGATCTTGTCCTGCTGCAA
>JAIOTF010000347.1 GCA_021107195.1 Anaerolineaceae bacterium
GATCCACGGTCTCAAACTGGTCGTATTCGCCCGTGAAGAGCGGCCCGCCGGCTACAACAGGCACACCGGCCGCATTGCAGCGGGCGATGGTTTTTTGCACCGATTTGCGCTGCACATTCATCGCTGACAGGAATACCATATCCGCCCATTCCAGATCCTTTTGCTTGAGATCCCGTACATTCATATCCACCAGGCGCTTATTCCATTCGGCAGGCAGCATTGCTGCCACCGTTGCCAGACCCAACGGTGGAGAAGAAGCTTTTTTCCCTAAAAATTCCAAAGCATAATGAAAGCTCCAAAACGTATCTTGAAAACAAGGATACACCAGCAAAATATTCATATTGTTCCGCCTCCCGGCATCTTTGATTTTTGGCAGGAGAATAAACCCGCTACCTTGATGTTAGGTCAAGGCAGCAAAAATGTCATCTATCCCTGGATACAGCATTTTTCCTATTCAATGCCATGACTCGCACAATGCAGGTCATAGTAAAGAGGCATAAAAAATCACCCCAGTCATACAAACGGACAGGGGTGATGAATATTTACGGAACCGCTGGATCAGGAATGTGCTGCACTCTGATGGGAAAGGGAAATAATGCGCTGCATGATCGTGTTTGCCACCGAGACCACGTGTTCACGGTCTTCCAGGCTGCCGGCGAACTGCATCTGCTGGCCAACGGTCAGATGGTAGGGACCGCCCAAGGCAAACAAGCCAAGTGATTCCTCACCATTAATTGTGGATGGTACCGCCCGCAGCCGTCTGCGGTTCAAATGAATGCCGACCGGGATGACAGGAGCACCGCTGATCAATGCCAGGCGGGCAGCACCGGTGCGGGTATCTTGAAAACCGCCCTCGCGCGGGCTGAGCCGGCCTTCCGGAAAGAGCATGATGGTATGTCCAGTTTCCAATAACTGTTTTGCAGCTTCAAATGCTTCGCCGCCCTGTCCGGGAATGACAGGAATATGCCCCGCATGACGCAGGTAGAAGCCAAACAATGGGGTATGAAAAATATGCCCTTTGATCAAAATACGGGCGGGGCGCCTAGCCAGCAAGGCGACAATAAAGGGATCAATGGTTGAGGGGTGATTGGCAACAAGAATCTTGGGGCCTTTGGGAAGTTTCCCTTTCCAGGTGACCCGCCAACCCAGCACGAGATTGGCGTATGCCCAGACCACTGGCAGCAAGAGCCAGAACAATACTTTCTTGAAATAATCACCTTTAGCCGTATTCATTTTTACATCCTGTCAACAAATAATCGGGTTGCTACGCCGTAGGTTGCGCCAGAAGCTGGAACATATCCATTGGGGCAACGCAAACTGCGACCATGCTGGGCCCGGTATGGGCGCCCAAAACCGGAGCAATGGGAGTCGTGGGCTCAAAATTGCAATTCACCAATTCCATCAATGATTCGCGCAAAATTTCCACGCCTTCCAGGTTCTGCCCATGCATGAGTTGGACGCGTAAATTTGCTCCTTCGCCGAACTTCTGGGCCACAGTGATCGCTATCCGGCGGATCGCACGCTTGAAAGTGCGCTCCTTGGCTACGGTTGCATATTTACCATCTTTATCCACAGTAATGATGGGTTTGATATTCAACACAGAAGCCACTAATCCAGACAAGTGACTGATGCGGCCGCCGTGGATCAAGTAGCGCAGGTTGTCCAGCGTATAAAAAGCTTCCGTGCGATGGCGGATATCATCAAGATGGGAGAGTATTTTTGGCAGCGCCCAGCCAGCCTTGATGCCCCGGGCTGCGGCTTCAACTTGCCAGCCACAAGGACAGGAAAGGGTTTTTGTGTCTACCAGGGTGACATTAGCTTCGGGAACCATCTCCGCCCCCAACCGGGCAGAATTAAAGGTGCCGCTTAGGCCGGCAGACATGTGTACAGAGAGAATATCAGGATCTTTCGCTGCCAGGCCGCGATATAAATCGGCAAAATCAGAAGGTGAAGGCTGTGAAGTGGTTGGCATACCCTGCGCATCCTGCAGCAATTCATAAAATGATTCGGGGGTGAGGTCTTTGCCGCTTTTATATGTTTTTCCATCCAGTACAATTTGTAAAGGCACCAGATGAAGGTTCAAGTCTTCTCTTTGGGAAGTGGCTAAATCCATTCCGTGATCAGTAACTATTTGCATAATTGTGATTCCCTTTCTAACCCTTAATTTTCAACCAGGCACACTGCCCAGTAAACTTTATCATCGTAATAGATAAAATCATTTTTGTACTGTGTCACCAGACATACCCATAGTCCTATTTCACAATGTGACCTGCTCATGACCGGCGCAAGCCTTTACACCTGACTACCGATGATATAATCTAGCCAAGATGGACTCTTCCTCTCGTTCTTCGATCCTCACTGGCAGCGGGGTCAATCTCGTTTTCGCGCTGGTGGTAATGTCTTCCTTTTTTTCTGCCTTCAGTGTACTGCAAACCGCTTCAGCTCTGGAGATCGTATTGCTGGTGCTCAGCGGTACAGCCTACATCCTGATGGGTATCTATGGGTTTGCGTTATGCGCCGCTTCCAACGAATTATGGATAAAAGCAGCCTACTTCATGATCCAAATCCCGTTGGGCGGTTTACTCGTCTACCTCGGGCGGGGCTCGGGGTTTAATGCCATTCTGTTGCTGCCGCTGGCCGGGCATGGCGTGATGCTGATGAGCCGCGGCTGGCTGGACCTTACCAACATCAGCATCCTTCTATCCTATGCTGTCTCCATCTTTATTTCAAAGGGTGGATGGCAGGCATTGTGGACAGAAATGCCCATTTTTCTGGCCGGACAGGTGGTCATCGTCATCTTCACCCAGATGGCTGTTGACGAAAAGTATGCCCGCAGTGAAGGTGAGCACCTGGCGGAACGGCTTGAAGAAGCCAACCAACGGCTGCGAAAATACGCCTTGCAGATTGAAGAATTGGCGATCTCAAAAGAACGCAACCGGCTGGCGCGTGAAATCCATGATGGCCTGGGGCATTATCTGACCACGGTCAACATGCAAATCCAGGCCGCACAGGCCATTCAGGACAAAGATCCCCAACGGGCAACCCAGGCATTGGCAAAAGCACAAACGCTGACCCAGCAAGCTTTGATGGATGTGCGCAGTTCAGTATCTGCACTGCGATCCGACCCGGCTGAATCGCTGCCGCTGGCAGAAATGATCGCTGAAACCGCCAGGAGCTGTGAGGTTTCCGGCGTGACCGCCGAATTCAAGATGCTCGGCACACCGCGCCCAATCTCCCCGCAAGCGCATTTGACACTTTTTCGGGCGGTGCAGGAAGGCGTGAACAATATCTGCAAACATGCCCAGGCAGACCATGCCTGGATCACACTCGACTATCGCGACGAAGACCAGGTACAACTGACCGTGCAAGATAACGGCAAAGGCAGCTCCACTACGGATGGCGGTTTTGGGCTCCTGGGCCTGCGCGAACGCGTCCACCTTCTGAACGGCAATCTCCAAATCTCCTCTGCTGATGGGCAGGGGCTTACCCTTGAAATAAAGGTGCCAGAATGATAAAGAAAATCAAGATCCTGCTGGCTGATGACCAGGCTCTCTTTCGGGAAGGCTTGCATACCTTGCTGTCTGTGCAAACCGGGTTTGAAGTGATCGGCGAAGCCAGCAATGGCGAAGAAGCGCTGCGGCTGGTCGCCCAAAACCGACCGGATGTCGTATTAATGGACATGCGCATGCCAGTGATGAATGGGGCCGTCGCTACCCGCCGCCTGAAAGAATCTTTCCCCGATTGCCGGGTGATCGCGTTGACCACTTTTGATGATGATGAGTATGTTTTTGAAGCACTGCGAGCCGGGGCGGTCGGCTACCTGCTCAAAGATGTTTCCTCCGAAAAGCTGTTTGAAGCGATCCGCACTGCCGCCCGCGGCGATTATTTTCTACAGCCTTCCATCACTGCCAAGGTCGTTTCAGAATTTGCCCGTCTGGCACCGAACAAAAAAGGAAACGCCTCCCCACTGGAAGACCCGCTCTCAACTCGTGAACTGGAAGTGCTGAAATTGGTCGCCACCGGTGCCAACAACAAGGAAATTGCGGCAACATTGATCATCGCCGAAGGGACTGTCAAGAATCACCTGACAAGCATCCTGTCCAAATTGCAAGCCAGAGATCGCATGCAGGCAGCGATCAAGGCGAAAGAGAGAGGCATCATCTAGCAGGAGAAGCATCAGGAGGCATACCGGAATCTGCTCACAGTGAAAAGGATATGCCTGCCAGTATGACTGCATACACATGCTGTTAAAAAGATTTTCGGCTATCCTGTTTCCATACTAATTTCATTCGGATTTAGAAAGGAAACAGATTTTGGAACAGATCAAGGCTTTAATTTCTATGAACGAACATATATCATCCGATCCAAACATCC
>JAIOTF010000339.1 GCA_021107195.1 Anaerolineaceae bacterium
ATCATTGGCACAACCGTTGACGCCAATTCGTAGATTGGCAGCCAGCCAGGAAAACACCCTACCCGCGGGAACGTGTCCATAATCGGCATGAAAGAATGCCCTGTACCAAACATAACTGCAAAGCGGTCAACCGCAATTGCTTCTGCGGCCATCTCTGCTGCCTTCTGGATCTGTGATATCTGACTGGTTTCAACCTGCTGAAGAATCTTTGACACCGAAGCATATACTTTGCTTGCGCTCATAATTTCTTTTCCATTTCCAATAAGCATTGTCTTGCAATATCGGCAACACGCTCTTTTCAATCATTATATCAACATTTTCAAACAATTTCAAACATATTTATGTTTGTTAATGGTATAATATTTTATGTTCTTTTGTGGGATAGCAGGAGTGGGATATGCTTAAAGAGCAGCGGCTAAATCGGATCATTACGCTGGCCAACCGTGAGCAGGGTGTAACCATTCACGAACTGGTCGCCGATCTCGGTGTGGTAGAAATGACCATTCGCAGAGACCTGGCCCTGTTGGAAAAAGAAGGGCGCATACGCCGCGTACGTGGCGGCGCGATCAGCATTGAGCAACAAATCGTACATAATAAACTGGCCGAGCTGGACCTGGCTTTTCGCCGTAAAAAGGCCGTCAAACAAAAAGCTATCATCGCCAGATACGCGGCGCAGCATCTGGTGCATGATGATGAAATCATCACTCTTGAGGCGGGCACAACTGCTGCCAACATGATTCCCTACTTATCCCAAAAGAACCTCACCATCCTTACCAATGGCTTGAAAACCTTGTTGGAAGCCACTACACACCTGCCCGGTCTTACGCTCATGAACTGCGGAGGAATTTTTCAGGAAGGCCTCTTCACCTTTGTCGGTCCCCAGGCAGAAGCCTTCTTTGATGGGCTCAAGTCCGATAAACTTTTTGTCAGTGGAACAGGAATTGATATTGAAAATGGATTCACTGATCCCAATATCCTCGAAACCCAAGTCAAACAGGCAATGGCGCACAGTGCGCGTCAGGTGATCGTCCTGATGGATTCAAGTAAATTCGGCCGGCGCTCCTTGACCCCAATCCTGCCTTTGAAAGACATTGATGTGCTGATCACGGATTCAGGCGCACCCGCCAAAATTGTCCAGGCCCTGCAAAACCAGGGAATAGATGTTCGCGTGGTTAAAGAATAATCCTTCCCCCATACAAGAAACAGAAACTCCCTCAAATACCCAGAGTCACGTCCACCACCCTGGATAGCACTCCGCTTGCCGGGAGAGGAACAAGATTTCCGCCAACCGGTTCACCATCCACCACCATCTGAACTGCATTTCCTTTTCCCACCCGTTTGACTCGCACGTCATAATGCACACCGCGGTAATCGCGCTGGACGGAAAACGAATCCCATCCTTCCGGCACAACGGGTGCGATCCTCAATCCATGCAATGTCGGTTGAACACCAAGAATATGCTGGGTGATGGCAACATAGTTCCAAGCCGCCGTGCCTGTCAACCAGGAATTCTTGGCTTCGCCTTCCGTTGCTGCGTCCCGCCCGGCTATCGTCTGGGCATACACATAGGGTTCACAACGATGCACTTCGCTGATCACTTCCCGTGCAGCCGGGTTGATGCGCTTGTAATAATCAAAGGCCTGATCTCCCCGCCCCAACTGCGTTTCAGCGATCATCATCCACGGATTCGTATGGCAAAACACACTGGCATTCTCTTTATATCCTGGCGGATAAGAAGAAATCTCGCCCAGGTTCAGATAATACCGGGTATATGCTGGCTGATGCAGGATGACCCCATGCGGGGTTGCCAACCGCTGTTGTACCGCGTCAAGCGCCAATAACGCCCGGCCGTCTTCCACGCCCAAGCCAGCCATCACACAAATCCCTTGCGGCTCGATATAGATCTGTCCTTCCGTACAGGTATGCGATCCCACAGGGTCTCCAGCATTATCATACGCCCGCAAGAACCAGTTCCCGTCCCATCCATACTCCAGCACTGTTTCACGCATGGCGGCCGCTGCTTGTCGATAGCGGACTGCATCATTTTGCAAGCCGCGGGCTTCGGCAATATCCGCCAATTCCTTTGCCTCAAGAACAAATAAACCGCCTATCAACACAGATTCAGCCGTTTTTCCTTCCCTATTGGTTGTGGTTTGGAAGGACTGACCTGGTTCGTCTGAATAACAATTCAAATTCAGACAATCATTCCAGTCTGCCCGGCCAATCAGCGGCAACCCATGCGGCCCCAAACGATCCAGCGTGTACTGCATGCAGCGCTGCAAGTGCTCATACAAAGGCTGTTCACTGCCCGGTTGCAGATCGTAAGGTACAAGTTCATCCAGAATCGTCCAATCGCCGCTCTCTTTGAGATAAGCAGCTACCGCAAGCACCAACCAGGCTGGGTCATCATTGAAATTACTGCCCACAGCATCATTGCCGCGTTTGGTGAGCGGCTGGTATTGGTGATAAGCACCACCACTTTCCATCTGGGTCGCCGCCAGATCCAGGATACGCTCCCGCGCTCGCTCGGGAATCATGTGCACAAAGCCCAAAAGGTCTTGATTAGAATCACGGAATCCCATCCCGCGCCCTACCCCCGACTCAAAATACGAAGCCGAACGGGACATATTGAACGTCACCATACATTGGTATGCATTCCAGATGTTCACCATCCGGTTCGTTTCTGCATCCGGTGTGTCCACCTGCATCTTGCCCAGAAGTTCACCCCAATACTGGCTCAAATCGGAATATGCCCGGTCGATTTCCTCAAAAGGTAAATATTTTTCGATCGTCTTCTTCACATCTCGCTTTTGGATGACCTGAGAACCAGGCGGATCAAATTTGTCATCTTGCGGGTTCTCGTGATAGCCCAATAAAAAGACCAGCCGCCGTTCTTCTCCTGGGCGCAATGAAAATTGAATATGATGCGATCCCACCGGCGCCCAGCCATGGGCGACAGAGTTTTGGGAAACCCCTTGCGCAACCACAGACGGGGCACCCCATCCCCCATAAGCACCCAGAAATGCTGACCGTTGGGTGTCATAGCCTTTCAATGGCTCAGAGCAGGCAAAGTAAGCAAAATGATTTCTGCGTTCACGATACTCTGTCTTATGATAAATCACCCCATTTTCTACTTCTACTTCACCAATATTAAAGTTGCGTTGAAAATTCGTGGCATCATCCTGAGCATCCCATAAAGCAAATTCAACACAGGAGAACAAAGAATAATTCACTCGCGCTCCGCTGCGGTTTTTCAGGCGCACATCCCAGACTTCAAGAGTCTCACCCTGCGGGATGAAATAACAAACTTCGGCTTCCATTTCCCGATAGACAGATTGTATCTTTGTATAGCCCATCCCATGCCGGCATTGATAATTTTCAAGAGCATTTTTTGTTGGCTGCCAGGTTGGAGACCAGAATTGACCAGTGTCATTGTTACGCAGGTACAAATACCTGCCACCCGAGTCAAAGGGAACATTGTTATAACGATAACGCAAAAGGCGCCGCAGCCGCGCATCCCGATAAAAGCAGTACCCGCCAGCGGTATTGGAAATTAGCCCAAAGAATTCCTGGCTGCCCAGATAATTGATCCAGGGAAGCGGCACGTCCGGCCGGGTGATCACATATTCACGATTCTCATCATCAAAATAGCCGTATTTCATGGAAAGTCCTTTTCTCAATACAAAATAAGCACAATCATCCGCATAAATCATTCAACACCAAAAAACCCAAAATGACCCGTTGATTCCCACTGAACCAAATCCGTCGGCCAGCCATAACATAACCGAATAATCCTGTGCATTACACCCACTGGAAACGCCCTGGATCAGTAAAGGGAAGAAAGGATTCGTAAAAACAGCACTGACGCCCACAGGAATCACCAGGCCAATCACACCAACCCTGCCGGCGGCCAGGCCGCGTGCAGCCAGGTTTGGCTGAAAATTTAATTCCCTTAAAGCGGGCAATATCCTCCAAAGTTAGGGACATTATATATCCTGACTGGGAGCGCTCCCGTATCTATTCCTATTCTACGAAATCCTCAATGGGTTGTCAAAGTTTTCTTTTCTCCCCGGTTTCTCAAATCGCATTTCACGATTTCTCTATCCTGTTCTTCATTCTAACCACCTAAACCTGATCCCGCAATAGCCTTTTTAGTATTCCAATAAATTTTCAAAATTTGATTGCCTAAAACACTTGAAAAGTTTCTTAATCAATCTTAAAATGATGATAAGCGTCTTGTCCATCGCTGTTAATGGGCTGGCTTGCTTCGACTTCGGGTTTATGCTAAACTGAAGACTAAACACATTGAGAGAGCTTATGGCAGAGAAAATTTTGATTGTTGATGATGATATAGAAACCGTGCGCCTGGTTGAACTGATGCTCAAGCGCAAAGGCTATGAGACGATTACCGCCAACGATGGCGCTCAGGGCATCGAGCTGGCTGTCAGCGAAAAACCAGACCTGATCGTCCTGGACATTATGATGCCCGACATGGATTGTTATCAGGTTACTGTCTTGCTTCGCAATAACCCGATCACTGCCGAAACTCCCATCCTGATGTTCACAGCCAAAGGCAAGGTGGACGACAAAGTCACCGGCTATGAAGCCGGTGCCGACGACTACCTGACCAAACCCGTTCATCCGGCTGAATTGATGGCCCACATTAAATCGCTTTTAGGCCGCCATACACCGAAAACCAACACCCCGGCAGCACCCTCCTCGCAAGGCTACGTCCTGGGTGTTGTCGCCCCTACCGGCGGCATGGGTGCATCTACAGTTGCTTTGAATCTTGCCATTGCGCTTCAGAAAAAATCCAGGAAAGATGTTATCGCTGCCGAAGTGCGGCCCGGGCACGGTTCGTGGGGCATTGAACTGGGATACACCGATCCGGAATCGATCAGCAACTTGCTGCGCATGCAGCCGGCTGCGATCACTACGGCGGCCGTCGAAGACGAGCTGATGCAAACCACCTATGCCATCAAACTGTTACTGGCTTCACCAAACATCAGTGAAATCAGTCTGCTGCCTCATGCTGAACAGATGATTGCCATTCTTCACCAGCTTCCGCTGATTGCTGACATCGTGGTTCTGGATATCGGCACAGCCATTCTGCCTTATTATGACAAAGTCATCCAATTCTGCAACGAATTGATCATGGTGGTTGAACCTTACCCTGCCTCCACCAAACGGGCCAGATTGCTGATAACAGAGCTGGCAAAAACAAATGCCGGCAAGAACAAACCACTCAATATTGTCATCAGCAACCGTGTACGCGCAAACATGCAGCTCTCGGCCGCCGATGTGAATGAAAGACTTGGCCAATCTGTCAAGATCGTCATTCCACCCGCCCCCGAGATGGCTTATCAAGCTGCAACGCGCTTCATCCCCTTGTCTCAAGTACAGCCGGATGACCTGATCGCCCAGCAATTTAAACGCTTAGCCGAAACCATCCTGCTGAATATAAAGAACTCGTGAGCTTTCAAATCGCGTTCTTGCACTACTCAAGGGAAGCAACCTGATACATGATAAACTCCACAAAAGATAATACTTTTCAACGCTATCAGCGTTTAATCGAAATTTCACGAGACCTGGCCTCAACGCTGGACCTTGATGATCTTCTGCGCCGCATTGCTTCCAATGCAGTTGAATTGAGCAAGGCCCAAACCGCTTCCATCCTGCTCTATGATGAAAAGAATGATCAGTTATACTTCCAGGTCGTCACCGACCCTGAGAACGAAACCATCATGCGCGGCATTGTCGTACCCGGAGAAAGCATCGCCGGATGGGTCTGCCGAAACCGTCTGCCTTTGATCGTCCCCGATGTCCACAAGGACCAGCGCTTCTTTAAGAAT
>JAIOTF010000207.1 GCA_021107195.1 Anaerolineaceae bacterium
ACCTCATCCAAAGAGATAAGTTCGATATGATCGGCGAGTACCTTGGGGTCAGAGCCATCTGCATCTACTTTGCCGCGCACGAGCAAAAGATTGTCCACCTTTACCAACTTGCCGAATTGCTGCCAGATGCGGGGAAAGATGACCAGATCAAGCGATCCCTGAATATCTTCGATGGTGGCAAAGGCCATTGGGTCGCCTTTTTTGGTCTGATGGCGGCGCATGCGCACTACCATGCCGGCCACGGTAACGGGTTTCTTGTCGCGCACTTCTCCCAACTGGCCCAGGAAGTGGGTAACCTTGCTTTTCAACAATCCCATATAGGGCGAGAGAGGATGATCGGAAACATACAAACCCAACAATTCACGCTCCCATTCGAGCTGTTCGCGCTGGTCGATGATATCGACAATAGGCAGGTGGATCTCGTCCTGAACACCGGTCAGTTCGCCAAAGAAGCTCATTTGGCCCGATTCGACCGCCTTGAAATGACTGGCACTGATCGCGATAAGGTTATCCATGATGAGCAAAATGGCACTGCGCGGGCCAAATGCATCCAGCGCACCGACACGGATGAGACTTTCCAGGGCGCGCTTGCCAACATGGCGCATGTCAACCCGGTTGATCACATCAGCCAGATCCTGGAAGGAACCATCCGCGCGGGACTCGAGAATGGTCTCGACAGGGCCATGTCCAACATTCTTGACCGCTCCCATACCAAAACGGATAACAGGTTTCTCGTCTTGACGATCTTCAATGCTGAAATCCCACCGGCTTTGGTTGATGTCAGGCGGCAGCACTTCAATCCCCATGTTCTGACAGTCAGCCACATAAAACGCCACCTTGCCGGAATCGTTCTTGGAAGCCGAAAGCAAGGCCGTCATGTACTCAACGGTGTAATGAGCTTTGAGATAAGCCGTCTCAACAGCGATAACGCCATAATCAGCAGCATGGCTCTTGTTAAAGCCATAACGAGCGAAATTTTCCCAATCAGCGAAGATCTTCTCGGCGGTCTCGCGCCTTATATCATTGACCACCGCACCCTCAATGAATTTCTTGCGGTGCTTCTCGAGATCTTTCTTCTTCTTCTTGGCAATCGCCTTGCGCAGATCATCCGCTTCGGAAGCTGTATAGCCGGCCAGTTCCATGGCGGCAAACATGATCTGCTCCTGATAAATGGGAATGCCAAAGGTCTCGTTGAAGATCGGTTCCAGCTTGGGGTCGCTGTACTGCACTTCCTCTTCACCGTGCATCCGGCGGATATAGTCCGGGATAAATTGCAGCGGGCCGGGCCGGTACAGGGCCACCATAGCGATAATGTTGCCCAGATTTTGAGGCTTCATCTGCATCAGGTAGCGGGTCATGCCGCTGCCTTCAAGCTGGAAAACGCCCGCAGTATGGCCTTCCCCCATGAACTTGAAGGTTTCCGCGTCATCGAGGGGAATATTTTCCAGGTTGAAGCGAATGCCGTGCCGTTCTTCGATCAAGGCACAGGCACGCTGCATGATGGTCAAGGTAGAAAGACCGAGGAAGTCAACTTTCAAAAGCCCCAGGGCATCAACGACGGCCATTTCAAACTGGGCAACGGCTTTAATCGGGCTGTCTTCCGAATTACTCGTAGGGCGGTGAAGCGGTGCGTATTCAGTGATAGGCACATCGGTGATGATCACACCGCAGGCGTGCGTGCCGGCGTTGCGGATTGCGCCTTCCATCTGTTGAGCGGTATCCAGCAAGTCATGCAGATAATCAAACGTCTCATACATGTTTTTAAGCTCAGGAGAAAGCTCAAAAGCTTTTTTGATGGTCATACCCGGCGTACCAGGGATCAACTTGGCAACCCGGTCTACTTCAGAAAGGGGGATGTCCTTGACCCGGCCGACGTCACGGATGGCGGCTTTTGCACCCAATGTGCCAAAGGTGATGATCTGCGAGACGCGGTCAGCGCCGTATTTGTCGGCGCAGTATTGCATGATATCCGCCCGGCGATCATCCTGGAAATCGAGATCAATATCAGGCATGTTCACCCGCGCTGGATTGAGGAAGCGTTCAAAGATCAACCCATGACCGAGGGGTTCCACATTGGTAATGTTAAGTGTATAGGCAACCAGTGACCCCGCAGCCGAACCTCGGGCGTTGTACCAGATGTCCAGATCGGTGGCATGGCGGCACAGGTCCCAAACGATCAGGAAGTAAGCCTCAAAGCCCATTTCACCGATGATCTGGAGCTCGTATTCAAGGCGTTTCTGAATTTCGGCTTCATCGGCCCGGCTGCCATAGCGGCGCTGCAAGCCCTGATCGCAGAGCATACGCAGGAAAGAGCTGGTGGTGTACCCTTCCGGCACCTCAAAGAGAGGCAAATGATAACCGGTTCTTTTCAGATCAACGTTGCAGCGCTCGGCGATTTCCAGTGTAGTAGGCAATGCCTGGGGGATGTCTGCAAAGAGGGCCGCCATTTGAGCCGGGCTGCGCAGGAAATAACTGTCGTCATTCATCCTCATGCGGTGCTGATCGCTGATCAGGGCGCCGGTTTGAATCGCAAGGAGGATATCCTGATATTCAGCATCCGCCTGGTCAACATAATGAACATCATTGGTGGCCACAAAGCGGGCATCATAACGCTTCCCGAGACGCAGAAGCGCCTGATTTACCTGTTCGAGTTCGTCAATATTATGACGCTGTAATTCAAGGAAGAAACGATCCCGGCCAAAGACATTGAAGTACCAGTCAAGCTTCTGCAATGCAGAGGCTTCCCCTTCTTCAAGGATCGCACGCGGTATTTCGCCGGCCATACAGGCCGAAGTGCAGATCAAGCCGTCAGAGTGCGCAGCCAAATAGTCGTGATCAATACGCGGCTTGTAATAAAAACCTTCCAATTGGGCGGCACTCGCAATTTGCAGCAGATTTTTGTAACCGGCCTGGTCTTCGGCGAGCAGCAAGACATGGTGGTTTCGTTTATCGTATTTGACATCTCGGTCAGTCATGCCGCGCGAGGACAAATAGGCTTCAAGTCCAATGATCGGTTTGACACCCGCTGCGTTGGCGGCGTTGAAGAAATCGATCACGCCAAACATGGTTCCGTGGTCGGTAAGGGCCACAGCGGGCATTTCATGTTCTTTGGTGCGCTCAACCAGTTTGTTGAGATCACTGAAGCCATCGAGAATGGAATATTGAGAGTGGACGTGCAAATGAACAAAAGACATGGATGACAGCAACCTTCTAACAATAATATTTTTGCAACCCGGCCTCGTGATCGGAAGACCGCGGTACGCCGCTCCGGGAACACTTTTCAATTCTCCCTGTGGCGATTCGTAGAACGGATGTTGCTGAAATAATTATAGCACCAGGCTCGGTCAAGAAGAAAAATTTTAATCTTAAGATTTTCGTTTCTTTAAGGTTTGAGCAAGTACAAGGATTTAAAAATCATTCGCAAACAGAAATTTGATAGCCAGCGATTCTCAACATAATGAAAACATCGCCGTTGTAGCGACAACTTCAGTCGTTAAACGTTTGAAATTAACGATTAAAATCGTTACGACAAAACCAGGCTGAGAATTGTTGTTTAAATAAAACAACTGCTTGCTTAATTAGAACAAATGTTTTATAATAGAACAAACGAATTCAAACCACCTGTTCAGAGCGAGGCATTCATGTACGGCGCAAGAAAAGCGATTTTTCCCGGGATCATTATCGGCAGCCTGGCAATCATTTTCCTGACAGGCATGGTTGCCCGGCCGCAGACGGCTGCCCAGGCACAAACACCCCTCCTGAATCCAGCCCGGCCCGCCCCGCCGGCAGAAATGCAGGACGCAATCGACTGCACGCTGCCGGTGAATTTTCCCTCCACGGTGCGTCAGTGGTGTGCCATCATCGAAACCAGCGCCCTGCAAAATGGTCTGGACCCCAGGCTGATCGCCGCAGTTATGCTGCAGGAAAGCCAGGGGGACCCACAGGCTGTCTCCCGCTCGGGAGCGATTGGGTTAATGCAGGTCATGCCGCGCGACGGACTCGCAGCCAGTTTCATGTGCATCAATGGGCCTTGTTTTGCCGACCGGCCCAGCATGCAGGAATTGTTTCATCCCCAATTCAATGTGTTCTATGGTTC
>JAIOTF010000422.1 GCA_021107195.1 Anaerolineaceae bacterium
GATCAGGGTCAGCATAATCGCGCCGGCCATGCTGCCCCAGTAGCTGCCCTTGCCGCCTGAAAGCAGGGTTCCGCCGACTGCCACCGCGGCAATCGAGGGGAAGAGAAAAGGTTGGCCCAGGTTAATGAAGACCACACCTGTATTCCCCACGAGCAGGAAACCGCCAAATCCAGCCAGTGCACCGGCCAGCGAATAAGTCATCAGATTGGTCCAGGTAACGTTGACGCCGGAAAGCTTGGCAGTTACGCGATTTACGCCAATGGCAAACAAATTCTTGCCATAAGTCGTTCGCTCCAGTAGAAGCCATATCAGGATTCCGAAGATAAGCCAGATGATGATGGCTCCCGGGATGCCCAGTACCAACGGTCGGGCAATCAATTTTGTCATGATGGGGGCGATTTTGCCGCTGACGTTGCCATGATTGATGACAATGATCGCTCCGGTGATGACACCCGACATACCCAGTGTCATTACAAAGGGAGATATTTTCAGGAAAGTAACCCCCAGGCCATTCAGGAAACCGATCACGGCTCCCACAGCGAGAGAGACAAGCAGGGCAATCAATACCTTGTCGTTTTCGCCGCTGACGATCACATAGGTGAGAATGGCTGCAAGCGTGACCACAGAACCAGCGGAAAGGTCAATACCTTCAAAACCGCTGATGACCACAAGGGTCTGGCCGGCTGCGATAACGCCGAGAAAGACGGCCAGACGGATGATGTTGACTGCTTGGGCTTTGGCTACTGCCATGTCACTGCCATAGCCATTGGGCAGCAGGCCGGAGGCGATGAAGAGAACGACTGCCAGCATGAGGGCAGCAACCGGAGGGGAAATGCGGAACTTTTTCATGCTTTCCTCCTCTGGAAGAGATTGATGATGCCGGGAGCTGCCAGGGCTGCGACAATGATCGATGCTTTCACCAGGGTTTCCCACCAGGTATTGATATTTGCAAATGAAATGATGTTCTGGATCAGGCTGAGGGTGATAGCCCCCATCACGGGCCCGGCCACTCCGCCGATGCCGCCGCTCATGGCACAGCCGCCGATGACTGCTGCGGTGATCGCGTTGAGAGTCATCGGGCCGCCGATCTCGGCATTGCCGGAACCGGCTAACAAGGTGATAGTAATGCCAGCCAGGGCGGCCATGAAGCCGGAAATGATATATGTACTGAATTTCACCAGATTGACAGGCACGGCTGTTTCATATGCTGCATCTGCTTTGCCGCCCACTGCGAAGAGGAATTTTCCATAACGGGTGGAGCTGACATATACCCAGATCAACAGCATGACGGCGATCACATAGAAGCCGATTGGTATACCCAAAGGGGTTGTGGTGCGATAGATCTTGGCGATTTCCTGCGGAATGCCGCCACCAGGATTGGGCAGAATGAAGAGGGCAAAACCAGCATAGAGAAAACTGGTTGCGTAGGTGGTGATGATCGGTTGCAAGCGCAGGTAAGCGATGAAGAAGCCGTTGATTGCACCAGCCAGCAGGCCAACTGCCAAAGAAATGAAGACATATTTCCACATCAGCTCGGGCGTGCCTTCCAACCCGACACGGGTGGCGAGGATGGTGTTGACAATGGAAACGGTACCGCCGACAGAGATGTCAATCCCGCCGCCGATGAGGACGATGGCCTGACCAATGGCGAGCAGGATCAGCGGCAGGAAAACGCGCATATTGCCGTTGAGCGTTTCAGGATCAAACATATTGGGTTGCAGGGCAAGGTTGATCACGACGGAAGTGATCAGCAAGATGAGCGGGAAGAACGCCGGGTAGCGCGTCATCAAAAAATCCCAGTTCAGATATTTTTTCATTGCGCAACTCCGTTCGAAGCGCCCAGGCTGGCAGCGATCAGGTTTTCTTTGGTCAGGGATTCGCCTGTCAATTCGGAGCAGATGACGCCGTCGTGCAAGACAAGAACGCGGTCACACAGGCCAATCAACTCTTCATCGTCACTACTGTAGAAAAGAATAGTTTTTCCTTGCTCACAAAGATTGGCGAGAAGAGCGTAGAACTCTGCTTTGGTACCAACGTCCACACCTTTGGTGGGGTCATTCAGCAGGAGGATTTTGGGGTCGCGCATTAACCATTTGCCGATAACGACCTTTTGGGCGTTTCCACCTGAAAGGCTGCTGACTGGCTCTTGCAGGCCTGCCATTATCAGATTCAGGCTGCTGCCGATTTTTTCGGCATCCATACCCGCTTTTTTGATTTTTAACGGGAAGCCATACTTTGCCCAGGAGGGGAGTTGAAAATTCTCAAGGATGGAACGGATATAAAGCAAACCCTCTTTGGCGCGGTCACCGGGAACGAGGGCAACATCTTGCTTCATCGCCTGGCGGGGATGTTTGAATTTGGTTTCCTTGCCGAAGAGCTCAATGGTGCCTGAATAGGGGACGTCGCCGAATAGGGAGAGTAATAAGTTGCGCTGGCCCTGGCCGCGCAGTCCGCCAATTCCGACCAGTTCACCTTCCCTGACGCTGAAGCTGACCCCGTTCAATGACCCGGATTTAAAATCCTTCACTTCCAGGCAAACGGGGTTTTCGCCGTTGCTTGCGCCAGCACGGATGAAATGAAAGGCCGACTCTTTTGCAATCATCAATTTGACAATTTCGCGTTCTGTGATGTCTTTGATATCACCGGCGCCAACGGTTTTGCCGTTGCGCAGCACGCTGTACTTGTCAGCGATGCGGAAGATTTCTTCCATACGGTGCGATACGAATACAATTGCTTTACCTTCTTGTTTCCATTTTTTCACCAGATCGAACAGACGCTGCACCTGCCGGCTGTCCAGACTAGCCGTAGCTTCGTCCAGAATGAGCAGCCAGGGATCAACGCTGATCGCTTTGAGGATCTCGATGATCTGTTTTTCGTCTGG
The DNA here is from genome assembly GCA_021107195.1 of Anaerolineaceae bacterium. Lineage (GTDB taxonomy): Bacteria > Chloroflexota > Anaerolineae > Anaerolineales > Anaerolineaceae > SMBSF63. Next base: position 2,882 of record JAIOTF010000422.1, read on the forward strand.
AGGCAGGGAGGAAACCGGATCATCAGGTTTGATGTCCGTTTTGTATGTTCCCTGGAATAATGATAATAATGCTTCTGTCTTCTCCGTGATTGCCTTGCGGTTGACTGTTCCATAAGAGGTCATTGGTTCACGCGTCAACCAGATGTTTTCAGCGACTGTCATTTGGGGAATCAGACTCAGTTCCTGAAAAACATTGGCAATGCCCAGTTTTTTTGCTGACTGTGGAGAAGACAAATGCACAGGTTTGCCATCAAGGAGTAGCTGCCCTCCATCGAGGACAACTACTCCGTTGATAACCTTACTCATTGTGCTTTTGCCGCCTCCGTTTGCACCTACCAACGCCACGACTTCTCCGGTGTGCACATCCAGATTTCCATCGGACAGCGCCACGACGCCGCCGTAGCGTTTCACAATATTGCGAGCGGAAAGCGACTTAGCCATAGTTTATTTGAAATACTCCTGAACTTCATCGTCGGTGAGGATGTTATCCAGCAGGAATGCGTCTGGCTTGCCTTCGCACATTGCCAGACCTTCATCCAGATTGTCGGTTGTGATCACAGCGGCCCATGGAACAAAAAAGGCCAAACCATTTGCGCCGCCCGGTGTGCCGGCGTCGACTTCTTTACCCATCAACATGTTGACGGCGATGCGCAGACCGGTGGGTGAAACGCCGGGGTGGTTGGCAACAGCGATCGAGTCAAAGTCGGGGTTGATTTCCAACGCGTCCTGCCAGAGGTTCAGATACTGGCAGCGGCCTTCGCCAACGCCCTGGGGCCATTTGGCAGGGTTGGCAGCCATCACAGCTTGCAGCGAACCAATGGCCATGCCGTCCTGAGTCCAGTAGCCATCCAGGGTGGGATAGGCTGCCAGGAAGTTGGACATGACCTGCTGGCCGGTGGCTTCGTCCCACTTGCCGGTGTCGGTAGCGAGAACGTTGATGCCAGGATAGTCAGCGAACACTTCGGCGACGCCGTCCATGCGGGCCACGTTGGCGG